>CAZGWS010000048.1:0-16219 GCA_964528805.1 uncultured Lentimicrobiaceae bacterium
CTAAAATAAAAAGTAAATCATAAAAATATCTTATTTGCGTTATTATACAAATTAGTTTAGTATCTTTGAAAAAGATTATAGGAAATAATAATATACATGAAAAAGATAATTTTTGTTGCCATACTCGTACTATTTATTATACCGGTTATTGCTCAGGTAGTTATTATTCCCAAGTCTGACATCATCGAAATGCACAACGGTAAGTCCTACTACGTTCATACTGTTAGAAAAGGGCAAACCATCTACTCCATAGCGAAAGCTTATGATGTTACTCCTGATGAAATTTATTTTGAAAACCCCGGCTCGAATAGTGGCATAAATGTTAGCCGGCAACTGCTAATACCTACCGTTAACAAAGAAACGGAGCTTAAGAATGATGTTACAGCAACAAATTACGATTTTTTTTACCACGTTGCCTCCAAAGACGAAACTTTCAAACATATAAGTTCGATATATTTGATTCCACTAAAATACATTATCAAGGCAAATCCAAACCTGCACTCCCCATTACGAGAAGGTGAATATGTTAAGGTGCCTGTTAAAGAAGCTTTTGACATACTTGATGGAAAGAGATCATCAAATACAAATACTTCATACGCTGTAAGTAAAAATAAGAAACCAAAACAAACACAAAAGACTACATCAGGAACACAGGTACACAAGTCAAAAACAAAAAATCAAAAACAGAATTTTAAAAAAGCTAAGAAACAAACTAGTAAACCTTCAATTGTTAGTTTTAATCCAGACATACCTGTTATTCAAGATTACAGGCATGTGGTTATTGCAGGGGAGACTACAAAGAGTATTGCAAAAAAATATAATATCCCTGTTGAAATGTTGAAAGCTGCAAATCCGGGTTTAGGTAATAGCGTTACAAAAGGCGATAGGTTACGTATCCCTGATAAAACAAAAATTGACACATCGTTAAAAAATCAGAACGAACATGTTGCGAAATCAGGAATCCAGAAGACAGCAAATAAACAGGAAGAAACATCACCGGCAAAAAATTACGAAACAATAAAGCATAAAGTTAAAAAGAAAGAAACTCTTTACAGTATAGGCCGCGAATACGGTGTTACTGTTTCCGAACTAAAAAAGGCTAATGTTGGGCTTACAACATCAATATCACCCGGACAAATAATCCTTGTTCCAAAAAAAAAAATAAGCAAACCCTACATAATCTATAATGTTGAGAAAAACACAAGAACTAACAAGATTGCCAAATTATACAAAATACCTGTTTATCAAATAAAAGATTTTAACCCAGACATTGGTAAACGCCTATACAAAAACGACAAAGTTAGAATCCCCGTTGGAGCTCATGCCATTATTGTACCGCTATTGCCTGATAACGAGAATACTAAAATAGCTGTAGAACCCACAACGGTTCAGGACAGCGTTACACGATATAGCAATTGTAGATATTTGCCAATTAAAGATCAAATCTTCAAAGTGGCACTCATGGTTCCTTTATCTCTTGAAGAAGCAGATAGCCTAGACAAAAAGCAATTCTTGTTAACCCCGCAAAAAAACTTCTTGCCATTTAGGTTTATTGAATTTTACGAAGGTGCTTTGGTTGCGTTCGACTCGCTAACTAAACAGGGAATGCAGGTTGAAATGTTTGTTTATGATGTTGACAAAAATCTGACTAAAACTGCTAAAATATTGAATCGTAGTGAATTACGAGAGATGGATTTGATAATAGGTCCCTTTTATAACAATAGCTTTAACCAAGTAGCGTTGTTTGCCGGAAATTTTAATATACCAATTGTCAACCCTTTATCTTACCGCGAATCTATTGTAAATAATTACAGTACAGTTATAAAAGCAATACCAAATACATCATCACAAAAAGAAATTATTGAGAATTTTATTAATAAATTTGCAAAAAATAGCAAGGTATTTCTAATATCTCAAACCTCATACCTTGATGCTGATAAAGTTATTGAAATAAATAATGGAATAACGTCGGCACTAATGCCTCAAACTAAAATAAGCAACAAGGATCTGTTAAATTTAGCGTATTCGGTTGCACTGTGCGATACTCTTTACGATCCGACAACAACACCTCCCCCATATTTATTTGAAGGCACAAATATATATCCTGAGATGTTAGAGAATAATATTTCAGATAGTACACTTATTAATAATTCACTCATCAAAATTAACTACTCTACTGACAGCCTGCACCCTTTTCTTGAAAATGCATCGCCATTACGGAATAATCTTGTAATACTTTACGGAACAAAAAAATCTTTTATACTTGATGTATTAAATAGATTGAACAAAATCCGTGATACTTTTGATATTCAACTTATTGGCATGCCCACCTGGGAGAGAATAAGAAACCTGAATAATGTGAAAATGAATAATCTTAAACTTAGTTATTTCTCATCGCGATATATAGATTATAAGAAAACTAACACCCAAAATTTTATTTACAAATTTAGGGAAAGGTTTAATATTGATCCCAATGAGTACGCATATTCCGGGTTTGATTTAACATACTACTTTTTGAGCTCACTTTTTAATCTCGGCAGTAATTTTACAGATTGTATAGATTTATTTCCAATGGAACTTCTACAAACAAAATATCATTTTAGCAGGGTTTCCAACACTAATAACTTTGCAAATGATTACTGGAATATGCTAAAGCTAAATAATATGTCGATAAGCAAAATTCCTGATAATATTATTCTTCAGAAACAGTAATTACTTCATCCCGATAAAATGTACAAAAACTATTATCTTTTTTTCGTTTTGTTGATATTTTCAACAAGTTGTAGTGATAGTCGTAAGGAATATTGGGGAAATGGCAACCTACAGTCCGATTTAACATATAAAAACGACAAACTTAACGGCAAAGCAACGTGGTACTATAAAAATGGAAGAAAAGAGCAGGAAGTTTTTTATTTTAATAATGCACTAAACGGGCAGCTAACAAGATGGCATCAGGATGGCAGCATTGAGTCAAGATCAAATTATATGAATGGAGCACTTGTTGGTAAAGCATTAGAATATGATAATTACGGAAACCTTATTTCTGAAGAAAACTATTTAAATGACACTTTGGTTGGCAGTTACACATACTGGTATCCAACCGGAAATGTAAAAGTTAGTGGAAGTTATAATAAAGGGCTTTTTTCAGGCAGATGGCTTTATTATAATAAAAGCGGCGATATTATTGGAACCGGCGATTATGTTAACGGTACTGGTGTTCAAAAGGCGTGGTATCCTAACGGCAAATTAATGCGCAAAACCAACTACGTTAACAACCTAAAAAACGGAGCTGAAAAGCTTTATACAACTGATGGTAAAATTGAAGATATAATATATTACAAAGAAGGTGTTATTATAGAAAAATAAGCAACTGATAACTATACAAAAAAAAGGAAGTTGATAAATAATCAGCTTCCTTCTTTGTATTAACAATAATATACTTTTTATTACTCTTTTATCCTCATTTTGTAGAATGATCTCCACACAAAATAAAGAGCAATTACTAAGAAACCCAATCCTATGTAAGGGGCAATATTTCTAAAATGTTCTGATATAGCGATTTCCATAGCAAGCAATCCGAATAAAGTAGTAAATTTAATTACCGGATTAAGAGCAACTGATGATGTATCTTTATACGGATCACCAACAGTATCACCAACAACAGAAGCAGCATGTAAATCTGTACCCTTTTCACCCATATCAACCTCAATAACCTTTTTAGCATTATCCCATGAACCACCGGCATTTGCCATAAAAATAGCCTGATATAATCCAAAAAATGCGATTGATAGAAGATACCCAATAAACAACGAAACAGGTAGTGAATGTGTAATTATATCAGCTTCACTCATTCCTTTAACAACACCAACAGGAGCAGAGAGAAATGCAAAAGCAAGTGCAAACGAGAAGAGTGCAATAAAAATATTCCACATGCCTTTTTGTGCATATAAAGTACATATCTGAACAACTTCTTTCGATTTTTCGATATCAGCTTTTTTCTCTGCACCTAACTCTAAGTTGATGTTATGTTTAATATAATTAGTTGCACGTGCAGCACCTGTTGTTACAGCTTGTATTGAAGCACCGGTAAACCAATAAACAACAGCACCTCCAAGTAGGAAACCAAGTACTGTATAAGGATTTAGAAGATTTAATATCAATTCGGGTTTAATACCGAGTGTGTGTTCAATAACTAATACTAACGAGAAAATCATTGTAGTGGCACCTACAACAGCAGTACCAATCAACACCGGCTTAGCAGTAGCCTTAAAAGTGTTTCCGGCTCCATCATTTGCTTCAAGAAAATATTTCGACTTTTCAAAATCAGGTGTAAAACCAAAATCTTTTTCAATTTCAGGAATAACTGTCTTTTTATTTTCTTCAATAAGTGAGAGTTCATAAATGGATTGTGCATTGTCAGTAACAGGTCCATAGCTATCAACAGCAATTGTAACAGGTCCCATACCCAAAAATCCAAAAGCAACTAATCCGAATGCAAAAATTGAAGGATAAATCATGATATCTCCTAAACCGAATGTGCTGGCATAATATCCAATAAACATCAATAAAAAGAAAACCATGCCTTCCCAAAATGCGCTAAAGTTACCGGCAACTAATCCCGAAAGGATATTTAAAGAAGCTCCCCCTTGCTTTGAGGCTTCAACAACCTCTTTAACATGTATCGACTTAGGACTGGTGAATAGTTTTGTAAACTCAGGTATTAACGCAGCTCCTAATGTACCCGAACTAATAATCACCGACAAAGAAATCCACAAGTTGCCTAAGTCGCTAATCATAAAATAACTTGCTACAAAAGTAACAGCGATTGAAAATACAGAAGTAATCCAAACCAATGATGTCAATGGCTTTTCAAAGTCAAGATTGTCAGCATTTTTGTACCTTGCTGTTGTAATAGCAGAATTAATCCAAAATGAAACTACTGAAGTAATTACCATTAATATTCGCATTACAAATATCCAAGTAAGTAAATCTATTTTGTTTGCTTCACCAACAACAGTATTTGGAAGTGCAAGGACTATAAATGAAATAAGAGCTACACCTGTTACGCCATAAGTTTCAAAGCCATCCGCAGTAGGACCAACACTATCTCCGGCATTATCGCCAACACAATCGGCTATTGTTCCGGGGTTACGAGGATCATCTTCACCAATTTTAAAAATAACTTTCATCAAGTCAGAGCCTACATCGGCAATTTTTGTAAAAATACCACCGGCAATTCTAAGTACAGATGCTCCAAGCGATTCACCTATTGCAAAGCCAATAAAACTCGCACCGGCAAATTCTCCGGGAACAAACATTAAAATAATAAGCATCATCGTCAACTCCAACGAAATAAGAACTACTCCAATACTCATACCTGCATTAATAGGAATTTGATGTAACTTTAGTGGTTTTTTCTCAAGTGAAGCAAAAGCCATCCTCGAGTTAGCATAAGTGTTCATTCTGATACCAAACCAAGCCACACTATACGAACCTAAGATACCAAGAACAGTCCAGCCTAAAATCATTAATACTCCACCAACACCAAAATTACCATCTGACAGCCAGCCAAAATAAAAAGCAACAACAGCACCGATGAATACAAACAAAATAGCAAGAAATTTACCCTGCTGAATCAAATACGTCTTCCCAGTTTGATAAATAACGTCAGCAACATCAAGCATCGACTTATGCGCTTTTATCTTTTTTACTTTTATAAACTGATAAAACCCAAACAAAAACCCTGCAAGAGTTATCAAAAATCCCCAGTAAAGGATTGTCTCCGACCGCATTCCATTAGGAATAACGAGGTCTGCTTCACTAGCTGATGCCAAAAATGGTGCAGCCACTAAAGCGAAAAGTGTAATAATTTTTCTCATAATCACTCTATTTATTAATTAACTTATAAAATTTCAAACGTTTGCGTAGCAATTCGCAAAAATATAAATAATGATTTAACTTAAACAAAAAAATATATTTTTATTATCCATATTTTGTTAGTAACTTTAAAAAACAATTTCAAATTAACTTAATTGCGCATAAAAAAATTTTATAATTTTATCAATTATTTAATTTTATGGAAAAGGTTAAGCTTGAAATTGTCGGAATGTCGTACAGCCAATCACAAAGTGGTGCATATGCATTAATACTCGGTATCCCCGGAAAGAGAAAAAGACTTCCGATAATTATTGGAAGTAATGAAGCTCAGGCAATTGCCATTCAATTGGAAAAAATGAACCCATCACGACCGTTAACACATGACCTTTTTAAAAATTTCGCATCTCATTATAATATACTAATAACAGAGGTAATTATTAATAAATTTAAAGAAGGAATTTTCCACTCAAAACTAGTTTGTGAGCATAATGGAGTAGTTTCCGAAATAGATAGCCGCACTTCTGATGCTGTCGCTCTTGCCCTCAGGTTTAACTGCCCAATTTATACATATCATAAAATAATGGACGAAGCCGGTATAACCCTCGACGACCAACCTGTAGGAAAAGATCCTGAGGCAAATGTGACAGCAAAGCCTACAGGCAACAAGTCAGTGTCCGACTATCGCAACTATCTTATTGAAGAGCTTGAAGACATGCTTAAAGCCGCTGTTGAAAACGAAAACTACGAAGAGGCTTCTAAACTAAGAGACGAGATTATCAGCCGTAAGAAAAACTAATCACTAATTCTGCAATACTATTATTATTCTGCTGTCTTAACCTTATTAAAGGTATCTACATCGTGCTTGTACTTAAAAAGCATCATGAAAGCTATGGCAATCACCAGCGAGTAACCTGCAAAAATAAACCATATAGTATGCCAATTATGTACACCATTTTTAGTAAACATGCCAATAATTACACCACTGCCATAAGCCCCTGCAATAGCACCCAGCCCGTTGGTCATAATCATAAACAAACCTTGTGCACTGGCTCTTATTTTTGGTTCAGCTTCCATTTCCACAAAAAGTGATCCCGATATATTGAAAAAGTCAAACGCCATACCATAAATTATCATCGAAAGCATTAGCAGCACCAAGCCAATACCTGTAGGACTTCCAATACCAAAAAGTCCAAATCGTAATACCCAGGCAAACATACTCATCAGCATCACTTTTTTTATACCAAACCTTTTCAAAAAAAACGGAATACTAAGTATAAATAGTGCTTCCGACATTTGCGAAACCGACATCAACATACCGTTGTGAGTAACAGCAAAAGCATCTTTGTAAGCAGCAATTTTTCCAAAATCGTGCAAAAAAGCCTCACCCCACATGTTAGTAATCTGCAATGCAGCACCAAGAAGCATCGAGAAAATAAAAAATATAGCCATCTTTTTTTCCTTAAACAGCACTAACGCATCTAAGCCAAGAGCCTGAAAAACTGATTTCTTTGCTTGCGTTTTGCTGACCACACAATTTGGAAGTGTAAAAGAGTAAATGCCTAATACCATCGAAAATGCAGCCGCAAAATACAGCTGGAAGTTACTAAGCCCCCAGCCCAAAAAATCTATAAGCCACACAGCAATAATAAAACCTACCGTACCCCAAACTCTAATAGGGGGAAACTCCTTAATAACATCAAAGCCCTCCTTCTCCAACAAATAATACGAAATAGTATTAGCCAATGCAATTGTTGGCATATACATCATAAGATACAGTAACATAATTACATACAGCGAATCATAGTTAGTCTGTTGAGCTGCAAGATAAAGTAAAAATGCACCAATAATATGAATAATAGCATACAGCTTATTAGCACTAATCCATCGGTCGGCTACAATCCCCATAAGCCCCGGCATAAATAGCGATGCAATTCCCAAAGTCATAAAAATAGCCCCAATTTGCTGACCACTATACCCCAGCGTAACATACAAGTATTTTCCAAATGAAAGAAGCCAAGCCCCCCAGATAAAAAACTGTAAAAAGTTCATCACCGTAATCCTAAATTTTATTCCCATCTCGCAACAATTAAAATATATAACTAAGCTCAGCCATTCGAGCGGTAACTCTGTAATTTTTTACAGTCGGTAAAGGTAAACTAATATTGTTTTTCTGCAAATGCCGTTTTTTAAATTATCATTTTAGTTTATGAAATTATTATTTGGGTGGTTTAACAGGCTTTCCGCTTATAGTTATTTCATGCCGGCTGTTTTTTTGTAAGTAATGCATGGGCTTCCTCCGTCAGCCGCTGCTTACTAACAAAAAATCAACCGCCATATCAATAAGCTAACACTGCAATCCTTACCACAAAACAACACACCACACATTTTGTCCTTCTGAACGAAGCCCGCCGCACAGTGAAGAACCTCAGCAATGCAATATTAACAATACTAAGATCCTTCACATTGCTCACAAAGACAAAACACCCTACAGCAAACTATCGTATCAATAAAAAGTTGGAAGCGATATTAAGTTTGATAACATAATTGATTTAACTTTGAAGCCCAATTAAAATTTGATTATTTATAATAAAATATGAAGCAATACATAAACCTATTAGATAATGTATTAACAAATGGAACGGTAAAAACAGACCGCACCGGCACCGGTACAATGAGTATCTTCGGACCTCAACTCAGGTTCAACCTATCTGACGGCTTCCCTCTGCTTACAACCAAAAAACTACATCTAAAATCAATAATTTATGAGTTGTTGTGGTTTTTGGCAGGCGATACAAATGTTAACTACCTACAAAAACATGGTGTTCGTATTTGGAACGAGTGGGCAGATGAAAATGGCGATCTAGGCCCTGTTTACGGTGCACAATGGCGTAACTGGAATAATGAAGGAATCGATCAAATAACCAATGTTATCGAACAAATCAAAACCAACCCTGATAGCAGACGGCTAATAGTATCGGCATGGAATCCATCGGTAATGCCAAAAACAAGTTATACTTTTGCACAAAATGTGGCACATGGTAGAGCCGCCCTACCACCATGCCACGCTTGGTTTCAGTTTTATGTGGCAAACAACAAACTGTCGGTGCAACTGTACCAACGTAGTGCCGACATATTTTTAGGAGTACCTTTTAACATTGCTTCGTACTCGCTGCTGCTGCTCATGGTAGCACAAGTAACAAATCTCCAACCCGGCGAATTTGTTCATACTTTTGGTGATGCACACATTTACCTTAACCATATGGAACAGGTAAACCTCCAAATTACTCGTCAACCAAAAAAACTACCAACACTAAAACTAAATCGCTCAGTTAAAAACATCTTCAACTTTACCTATGAAGATGTACATATTGAAAACTATAACCCCTACCCTACCATAAAAGCCAGTATATCAATATAATAACAAGTTAATGAAAGATATATCAATAATTGTAGCAATAGCATCAAACAACGCAATAGGTAAAAACAACAACCTACTGTGGCATATTTCAAAAGACCTGATACGATTTAAAAATTATACAAAAAACCATTACGTAGTGATGGGGAGAAGGACCTACTACTCGCTGCCAACACACCCACTGCCAAATCGTACAAACATGATTATTACTGACGTTGCTAACGAAAAAATTGACAACTGTATAATGGCATATTCCATTGATGATGCCATTAGCAAAATGGACAACACTGCCGAAAACTTCATCATCGGTGGAGGTTCCATATACAAACAGTTTATGCCTATTGCAAACAAGCTGTATATCACCAGAGTACATAAGGACTTTGATGCAGATACTTTTTTTTCTGAAATTTCGTTAAATAATTGGGAACTAATATCTGAAGAAAATATTAATGATGACCCTCAAAATGATTTTACTTACACATTTGAAATCTATAATAGAAAATAATTATGAAAATATCTGCATTAAGTCGATTTATAACAAGCTTATTATTAATGATAGTGTTGCTTACAATATCTTGCCATAAACAAAATACTTCTTTCGACTATAATCAGGCTATAGAAACCACAGCAGGTTATGTTGATGCACAGCAAATGACAGACTTACTGCTGAATACATATTTCAAGTCGATTACCGATTCTACTTTATTAACAAATGGGGCAGCCGTAATCGATGGAGCAAACGTTACATATTCGTCAAATCCAGCTATAATAGTTATTACTTACGCTTGGTGTAAACAGGATGGCTATGGACATCTTAGGAGTGGTACTATTGAGGCAACATCGCAAACAAACTTCCTCGATTCGCTTGCAGTTGTAAATCTTACATTTGGCAGCTTTCACTATGATAACGACTCGTTATCAGCAGGAAGCTTTACCATTACTAATATGGGTTTAAATAGTGATAGCAATTTTTATTTTGATATTAATGCATCAAACATTAATCGGCAAAAAATTGACACAGCAGGTAATGTATCCAATCTTAACTATCAATTACAACAAACTTTTGTCAGACATAAAGATACAACATCAGCATTTCACACACAAACAGACTACTTTAATATTACCGGAAGCCTTACAGGTAAAGCTAATAACACTTTTGCTTTTAGTAGTGTTATTAGCGATACAAGCTCATTAACAAGTTCGTTCTCATGTAGATGGTTAGTTAGTGGAGCTTCAAACATCGAACTGCCTAATTTCATTTATAACTCATCGGTAAACTTCTCAAATGATGTATTATGCATAAATATGTATTCGGTAATTACAAACGGAATACTGTTTACCAATGCATTCGACGGTGCAACGCCTGTATGTGGACAATGATTCATAATACAAACTATAGGCACACATCTGATATGAGTGCCCGGCAATTTGAAACCTTTCAAATAAGAAACGAATACGTAGAAACAAGCAAAAATGCGTTCCGGCTATTTGAGTAGCTCATCAATTTTTTTCTTCATATTATCAAACTCCTCTCTGTTAAAAAGACGAGTTAAGTAGGCAATTCTACCATTTTTATCTATCACCACATTACGGGTTACTCCTGTATTCTTGCGAGAAAACTTATAGAATATCTCGCCATCAGGATCGCTTGCCATAGGATAAGTTATTTTCATATGTTTGGTAAAGGATAGTATTGTGTCTATAGACTGCTTAAAATCAACACCTATCAGTAAAAAGTCATTATTTTTATTTTTCTGCCAAACCTCTTTTTCCAAAAAGGGCATCTCCTTCCGGCAAACAGAACACCAGCTTGCAGTAAACTGAAGAACAACAACTTTTCCCTTAAGATCATCAAGGCTAACGGAAGAACTATCAGGGAAAGTAAATACAATATTTTCAACGCTATCCCCTACGCTTACATGATAGCCTCTGTCGGCTTGCACGGTATTTACGGGGTTACTGCACGAGAGCAAAATAATCATTGCAAAAATGGTTACCAAAGTAATTAGTTTCATAATAAAAGTCGTAAATAGGTTCAAAATGGCTGTAAATTTACACATAATTGCATAGGCAACTTTCAGCTTGGTCAATTGTAAATAAAAAAACCCACAACTTCTGTTATGGGCTTTTTATGGCGGAGAATAAGGGATTCGAACCCTTGGATCCCGCAAAGGATCAATGGTTTTCAAGACCACCGCATTCGACCACTCTGCCAACTCTCCGGGGGCAAAAATAATATTTTTTTATTTGCTTTTGACTATGATACAAAAAAAAATAAATTTATTAGCATATCATTGATATACAGGGTTATAAGATTATTACATAAACCATCTCCAAACATTTACTGCTCCAAATATTACTAATTTAGTACATAATATTGCAATTGTTGTTTCCTTCAATACATTTGCAAGATATTTTACACAGTATGATAAAGTCGATTTCAAGTGTACTAATAATTTTTTTAATTGTCCAAACTTTGCATGCGCAAGAGTATTTTCGCAGCAATAATGTTATTATAAAGGAAGTTACTTATAATAATTTACCTGAGGCGGATGCGGGAAGAAAAATATTTCACTTGATGGCATCAGAAAACAATGTTAATGTTCAAAAATTTGTTTTACTAACTAAATCAAGGATATTTTTAAGCATATCTCGGAATAGCGATAACAATTTAATCGCTAAAATTAGCCTCACGCGAGTTAACATTGATGAAAAACTTAAGCTCCACGATTTCGATGTTGATTCACTACTTTGGCCATCAGGTTATACCGCATTGTTAACCCTCAACATCGGCGAACAGCATAATTTTATAAAAATTGAAGCATCTACCGATGGCATACCTGCTAAAATTAATCTTGATAATTACCTGACGTTGGGACTCAGGAATATAAACGCAACAATAACTAATATAAAGTTCACTTATTCAGATAGAAAATTTATACAACTACGGCATCTGTCAAAAACAATAAGCTATTATTATTCTTTTGGAATACTTCTAAATAATTTAATAGTTAATCAGTCTCAAAATAGGCAAAATGGATATCAAAGCGTTGAGAATATACTTATCAATAAAGTTATTGTTGACAGGGTTAACAACAACATAAAAACTCACAATTTTATACAACAATTAAACTTAGAAGCATACGACCCCATTGGTTTTATTAGTTTATTAAAAAGGCTGCAACGACTTTCAAACAGGACAGAGACTCTTTTTACTGAACTGCTTTCAAATAATAAGTCAGATAAAAAAGATTTATATAATTTCTGTAACTTATATTGCAATATCTCATCAAATTATTTAATAAAGGCAAGCACATTACAACCCTCCGATGCATATGGTTTTGAGGATGTTGCGAAAATATATCCATCTATAAATGCAAAAAATAATTTAATGCAGATAATAAATTTTTATGCAGCAAATAAACATGAGGTACAAGCAAAAATGAGTCAGATTATTTTTAACAAATTTGTAAACCTTGCCAACTATGCTGTGATTAATAAAAATTATACTGAGGCACTGTTAATGCTTCATAATTCATATAAGATACATGATTGGTTTAACATAAGAATATCCCGAAAATTCACAATATCGGCGTGGAAAGCATTAGCCGGTGTTGCTAATGCATATTTAAGGGTTGGTAACATGGCGTTAAGTGTACAGAATAACGAATTAGCCAACACATATTTTAATAAAGCTGATAACCTAATTGTATCTAACGCAAAAATATTTAAACAACTACCTCCATCTGATACAATTTTTCAAAACTATTTTAGAGTAAAATTCGATATCGAAATAAAATATATTAATAACAAACAGTTTCGCAAAGCATTAAAAAGTCTTGATTTTATCAGCAGTATAGATTCTAAACTAAGCAGCTCAAATGATTACAAACTAATAGACTCGGCAAGTTGTCTTGCATATTCAGGCATTATTACACAAAAGTTAGACAGTCTCAATGCATTAATATCAATAAGTCAGTATCCAGATGCAGAGCAATTATTGCCCAAAATATATACATATATTTACACTAACAGCTGTAATTTTAATACTGACAGCATACAAATTAGCAAGCTGGCATATTCATTATTTTTGGAATTCCTACAACAAGGTGAAATCTTAATAGATGCCCAACAATCAAAAATGGCACTTTACAAGCTTCTTATTGCCAAATCTATACAGCAGAAATACTTATCGGATGATTTAATTGAACTCGACAGACTTATCAAGTATGCAGCCGAACCTGTGATAAAAAAAATAATCGACGAAGCAGCATACCATACATGGGCAAACAGAATGGACACAGCAAATGTACTTTATTACAGGGCTGTTAAACTTAACAATATGTATTTTCAGAATTCTAATTCATCAATTAATGACGCACTTGCTACATTGGAAAATAAGATGAAATTACGCAAGTGCCTTTCATATAGTACAAAGTATGACGACCTTATAAACAAAATTAACATTGACATTAAATACTACAATTTAAGTAAGTTAGGTGAACAACTAAACGCAGCACAACAATATGCTGAAGATCACGGCAATTGTAAAATAAGTACTAACGAAGTAGTTGATTTACGAAATAAATATAACGATGTATTAATTTTTTACCAAAAATACACTACTGTTAAAAATACATTATTCAATAAAGGCTATAAGGATGTTATTGAAAAGTATATATTATTATTAGATTATTACGCTCAAAATAATCTTACAAGGTACAAAATAATTTTACCCGATATAAAAACATTTATCACGAAGCAGAAGCTATTGGATTTAACTATGGCAACAGCTCAGTATTATATTATAAACGGTAATTTAAACAGTTCTTTTGAATATGTTACTATTTATAAAAATCAGGGTGGAACACCAAAAAGTATTGCATACATAACCAATAGTTTGGCAAAACAACTTGCTTTACGCGATGATGAAAACGAGATACCTATTAAAGAAGCTCTACACAAATATACCGGAAATGATAGTTGGTATAATAACTTTAAGGTATCATACTTGAGGTATCGAATAGTTAAATAGGAAATTACGCTACCCCTACTTTTTAGCTAAAGTAACTTTACCTACTATACATGCTCTGGTTTTTATAGATGCGGTGTAAACAAAAAATAGTAATTTAGCAAAGAAAAAATGCACAATGAACAGAAAACTGTTATTAATAAGTAATTCAACTATGGTCGGTGAGCCGTATTTAGAATGGCCGATAGACTTCATTAAAGATTTTTTACTTGCCGAAAATGTTAAAAAAGTAACATTTGTGCCATTTGCCGGAGTTAATTTATCGGGCGAAAGCCTCACAGCGTCATACGATGTTTATACCAAAAAAGTAAGCGAGGTATTTAACAAAATGGGTGTTGAAATTATATCTGTTCATAATAGTAATGACCCCGTTAAGCTTATAAATGAGTCGGAAGCAATTGCCGTTGGTGGAGGAAACACATTTCATTTAGTTGCAGAAATGCAAAAAACAGGCATTATGGATGCCATAGCAGCTCAAGCTAAACAAGGAATACCATATATGGGATGGAGTGCAGGGTCGAACGTTGCTTGTCCATCGTTAATGACCACAAACGATATGCCTGTTATTGAGCCCATTAGCTTTCATTGTCTGAATATCATACCATTTCAGATAAACCCTCATTATTTGGATGCAAATCCGAGTGGACATGGTGGAGAAACACGTCAGCAACGTATCGAAGAGTTTCTTGTTATAAACAAAAATATGAAGGTTCTTGGATTGCGTGAAGCAAGCTTACTACATGTCGTTGGCAACACTATAAAACTACTCGGTAGTCGTGATGCGAGGTTATTTCAGTCCGGTATTGAGCCAATTGAGTATAAATCAGGTTCCGATTTAAGTTTTTTACTGTAGTATCTTACCGCAGTTGTGAACAATAAAAAAAGACAATGAGAAAAATTATTATATCATTCTTACTCATTTCCACAATGCCGATTTTTGGACAAAATCATTTTATTGGAATAAAAAGTGAAATAAATTGGACAACTGTTAACTCGAAATATTCTTTTAACAACAGCGATAAAAGAACTGGTTTTAGTGGTGGATTGACATATCAATACATAATTAATAATAATTTCAGTCTTGGACTTGACCTACTCTATGTTCAGAAAGGATTCAAGAATGATATAACTTTTATTAATCCATCTGGCAAACCAATTGGAACTGGAGAAGATAGTGACTTCAGCTATGACTATCTATCATTTCCTATTAAAGCGGGTTATTCTATTGGTAACACTATTTCTGGTTTTATATACCTTGGTGTTGTACCAGCATTAATTGTTAAAGCAGAAACAATAATACCCACTTTCGAGGGTAGCGAAACATTTAATGTTAAGAATAAAGTGACATCATTTGATTTTGCTGGACTTATTGAAGTCGGTGCTAGTTATGCTGCTTCAAATAGACTATTGATAATTACATCATTTGCCTACCAACATAGTTTTACAACTCTTTCAAACTCGGACTATTTTTCTGGCAGCAATATGAAACACTACGGAATTACATTATCAATTGGAATAAAATACGCATTAAAAAATAAAGAAAAAAATCATAATAATAGTACTTAAACTACATACTGCAATTTTTAAACATGAATATTATATTTTTAAAAATATAATATTAACTAATAAAGAATAACCATCAAGATTTTACAGATAACAAATAAAAATTTAAAACTATGAGACACACAATTAAAATTCTATTATTAGGTTTATTCTCGGTGATATTTATGTTTGTAAATGCACAAGAAACTACTAATATGACTCCAAAGCAACAGCGCAAAGCTGAAAAAGCACGACTGGAAAAGGAGAAAAAGGCTAAAGAAGCTGCCAATTGGATAATATACCAAAAAATGGCACAGGATCGTAAATTTGTAATTGAAATTACAAGGATATAT
>CAZGWS010000049.1:0-16123 GCA_964528805.1 uncultured Lentimicrobiaceae bacterium
TAAAGTTGCTAATTAAACTTAATATTTTTCATAGGATTTTTTTTATTTTTTAGCAAAACCCCGGCTTTTAAAGGTCGGGGTTTAATTTTTTTGTAAGTTTGTAGCAAAAGTATAATTCTCTGATTTTATGTAAAATGACCCATAATTTTAAAATAATTACAACAGTAATTTCTTTCCTGCTATTATTATCGCCTGTTTGCAAAGGGCGTGTCTTTGATTCTATTACTAATTCCAGAACAGCCGATTCTATAAAAGTAGCCAACTTAATTGACTCAGCCAAAAACCTTGATATTAACTTTAATAAGGCCATACAACTCTCACATAAAGCCTCCAAAATTGCTAAGCAAAGTGGCGTCAAAACTTATTATGCCGAGTCGCTATTGGCAACCGGTGTTGTGCTGTATAATAATTCTATGGCTGATAGTGCTTTAAATTATTTTTATCGTGCTGCAAATATCTTTGAAGTAAACAATAGTACATCACGACTGATTGTTACATATGAGGATATTGCATTTGCAAATATTGGAATACACAAATACAAAAAGGCTATAAAATATGCAACGTTGGGATTGCATCTCGCAGACTCAGCTGAAGATAATTCACATTCAGCTGATTTATATTTTGCATTAGGCACCAGTTTTCAATATTTAGGCTCATACACTAAGTCGATAGAAGCTTTAATGTCCTCTTTAAACCTGTATGAAGCAGACCATGATAGCTTGGGTATTAGCTCAACGCTAATAAATATTGGATTAATACTGGCAAGTGATGAAAATTATAGTTCAGCTCTTAACTATACAAACAGAGCTCTAAAAATTTGTGAAAATATTAAAGACAAATATGGAGAATCAATATGCTTAAATAATATTGGTGACTTTTATAGTTCTTCATCAAAATATGAAAAAGCACTCAGTTTTTATAAACGATCTTTGGAAATTGATGAAAGGCTTGACGACGATAAAGGTATTGCTATCGATCTTAATAATATTGGTGATATCTATAAACATCTACACGATACTACATTGGCATTAAGTTATTATGCTAACAGCCTTGATATTGCAAAGCAAAATAATTATGAAATATCATCAATAATTTTACAAAATATAGGTGAGATTCAATTAAACAAACATAACTTTAGATTGGCTCTTAAGTATGCACTCAAAAGTGTTAAGGTTGCTGAATCTACACAAAATATAAAGCATTTACTATCTTCTTACACCCTGCTGTATAAATGTTATGCAGCTACAGGCAACTACGTTAAGGCATACTCTTACTCAATATTAAGCAAAAAAATATCCGATAGTATTTATTCAATTTCAAAAAGCAAGAATATTCAGCAGGTAGTTTCTACTTATAACTTTAAGCAACAAAATGTAGAAATAAACCAGTTGAACAAATTAAAGATTGCTAACTACGAGTATCGCATGCACCTTATTTACATAATTGTTATTATAACAATTATCTTATTGGTTATGATAATTGCCGCCGGTTTTATCAGAAAAGCCAAAAATAATTTTAAAAGTCAAAAACGATATTATGAAAAACTTATAGACAGATCAGAGGACTTTATTTTTGTTGTTAGCAGAGAGGGTATCACCAAATATATTAGCCCGTCATATCAACGTAAGATTGGGAGAAATATAAGCGATAGAATAGGCAAAGATGCGTTTGAGTTTATTCATCCTGATGATGTAAATATTGTGAAACAGGAGTTTGCAAAACTGTCAACCGAAGGGCAACTTACGTCTTTAGAATTTAGAATGCAAAATGCATATGGTAGTTGGATTAACGTGCTTGCATATGGTCAAAATTTGCTTGACGATCCAATAATTGAGGGTATTATTGTAAATTTTTGGGATACAACACAAATTAAAAAAGATGAGGATATAATTAGAAAAAATGAATTAAGATACAGACAAATATTTAACTCGTTTCCAGATATTTATTTTCAAATGGATATGATGGGAGTTATTACCGAAATCAGCCCAAGTGTAGAAAAAATAATAGGATTTGCAAGCGAAGAAGTAATTGGTTTAAAACCAAATGAATATAGTAATCTTATTGGAGATTGGAATAAAATAATAGCTAAACTCAAAGCCAATTCTATTGTTCATGATTTTGATACTAAAATTATTGTAAAAGATGGAGGTTACAAGCATTGTTCTTTAACTGTTGAATACATTTTCTCAGAAGACGGTAATCCGATTTGGCTAAAAGGTGTTGTACGCGATATTACAACAAGAAAAGAAAACCAGGAAAAACTCAGCATTTCCGAAAAGGAACTTAAAGTTGCCAATAAATCAAAAGAGATGCTTCTTTCGATAATCTCGCATGATTTAATAGGACCAATAGGAACCAATAAATCAATTGTGGATTTAATAGTTGATCAAATTAACGTGCTTTCTATTGAAGAAATAGTGTCTCTTGTTACTTCACTAAAACCATCATTGGATTCCACTTTCTCGTTAATCGAGAATTTATTATCGTGGTCGCGCATTCAACAAAAAAGAATAAAAATACATCTTGAGAAATTCCTTATTAACAAGTTAATATCCAATATTGTACTTTTGCTAAAAAGCCAGGCTAATAGGAAATCAATAAATTTAATAGTAAAGAGCAATCGGCAGGTAACTTTGTTAGCCGACAAAAATCAAATAGATATTGCTTTAAGAAATTTGATTTCAAATGCTATTAAATTTTCAAACCGGGGAGATGACATAACTATAGCCATATTAGGTTATACTACTTATGTTGAAATAAAAATAATTGATTCGGGAATTGGTATAAACCAACAACAAATTAATGACATTATAAGTGGTAGCATTAGCACAGATGTTAGACGAGGCACTAATAACGAAAAGGGTACAGGCTTTGGCTTAGTTATTGTAAATGAGTTCATTAAGAATAACAAAGGCAAACTTGATGTGCAAGGTGAAGTAGGTGAAGGGACTACCTTTACTATTACACTACCCATTATAAAGCAGTAATATATTATCATTAATTGCTCAACTATGTTTTCATCAAAAGCAGAAGTGTTAAGTCAGAATTTTTATTTCAGCGAAACATCATTTGTTAACCTTATGAAAAAGCGTATATATCATGTACTGCTAATTTCTAGTGTTTATGATGCCTTTATGCTTGAGGAAGATGGCAGAATTGATGAACAGATTTTTAACGAATATACATCGCTAAATCTCAGATACCCACCACAGTTTTCGCAAGCCACAAATAAAGAGGAAGCCTTTAAAATACTCCATGACGAAAAAATTGACATGGTTATTTCGATGTTAAATGCCGAAAAAATATCAACTTTTGAGCTATCAAGAAATATAAAAAAGGAATATCCTGAAATTCTTATTGTAATGCTAACACCTTTTTCACGAGAGGCGACGCTAAAGATAGAAACTTTTGACTTAGAATCGTTCGACTATATATTTAGCTGGCTTGGTAATGCCGACATATTACTCGCAATAATAAAGCTTATTGAGGATCATATGAACGTTGAGAATGATGTTGCCGAAGTGGGTGTTCAGGTAATAATACTTGTAGAAGATAACATTAGGTTCTACTCAAGTTATCTTCCAATAATGTATAAAATTATATTTAAACAATCAAAATCGTTTATTAGCGAGGGACTTAACGAACACCAGCGTATGCTTAGGATGCGTGGTAGGCCAAAAATATTGCTTGCAACTAATTACGAAGATGCATACGAATATTACGAGAAATATAAAAAAAACCTGCTCGGCGTTATCTCCGATATTACTTACCCGAGACATGGTGTACTGGATAAAAATGCCGGCTTCGATTTATGCACATTAATTAAAAAGGACAATCGTTATATTCCACTATTGCTGCAATCATCAGAGCATAAAAACTATAAGCGGGCAAAAGACCTCGGAGTGGGATTTTTGGATAAATATTCGAAAACACTAACATTTGATTTGCGAGAGTTTATAAAAGAGTATTTTGCTTTTGGCGACTTTGTGTTTAAAGATCCAAATACAGGTATTATTGTTGCACGAGCACAAGACTTGAAGGAACTTCAAGAAAAAGTACTATCTGTTCCCATGGTCTCACTTCGTTATCACATATTGAGGAATCACTTCTCCAAATGGTTGCGTGCCAGAGCTTTATTCCCTTTGGCAGAATTGTTTATGTACTTTTCAAGCGATGATTTTAACGATTTGCAAGATGTAAGAACTTTTATCTTTAACGCAATATCGCAATTCCGTATTTCTAAAGCTCGTGGTGTTATTTCAGCTTTTAATCCTAATTCTTTCGATAAATATTTTAGCATTTCACGAATTGGAGAAGGCTCTATTGGAGGTAAAGCTCGAGGGTTAGCCTTTTTAGACTCACTAATTAAGCGCAATAATCTATACTCATATTTTCACAAAGTTGACATCAACATCCCAAAAACAGTTGTTATTGGAACTGATATTTTTGATGAGTTTATGGATGATAATAAGCTACACGCATTTGCTTTGTCGGATAATGTTAGTGATGAGGAATTACTTAAACGATTTTTAGATTCTAACCTGCCCGATCATGTTCATGCCGCCATCAATAAAATAGCAAATGTAATTGACAGACCCCTTGCAATCAGATCGTCAAGTTTGCTGGAAGACTCACATTATCTGCCATTTGCCGGAATCTATAACACTTATATGGTTCCATTTCGTAAAAATGATACTGAGGCAATGTTTATAAGAATTAAAGAGGCTATTAAATCGGTTTATGCATCTGCGTATTTCGCTGATAGTAAGGCATATATGCAGGCTACATCTAATATTATTGATGAAGAAAAAATGGCAATTGTAATACAAGAAGTAGTAGGAAGTAAGTATGGCGACAGGTACTATCCAACAATTTCAGGTGTAGGCAGGTCTATTGATTATTACCCGCTTGCACCGGCTAAGTCGGAAGACGGCACTGTAAGCATAGCTTTAGGACTTGGCAAGTACGTTGTCGAAGGAGGACTGTCACTAAGATTTTGCCCTAAGTATCCAAAAAATGTGCTTCAAATATCCAATCCGGATATGGCACTAAGGCAAACGCAAAAATATTTCTATGCATTAAATCTAACAAGTAACTTCAAACCTTCACCAATAGATGGCCATTGCTTACTAAAACTAAGAATAAAAGATGCCGAAAATGATAACTCAATAAAAGGTATAGCATCAACATATATGCTACAAGATAATATTTTGCGAGATGGATATAATTACAATGGGAAAAAATTAATTACTTTTGCAAGCATATTAAAACATAATACATATCCTATTGCCGACATCCTAAGCAAAGTATTAAAATTAGGTGCTCGCGAAATGGGAAATCCTGTAGAAATTGAATTTGCAGTTGATATGAACGTTGTAAAAGGTGAAAATATTTTATTTAGATTATTACAAATCAGACCAATAGCTCTGAAAGATGAGAGTGTATTTATAGAAAAGAATGAGCTTGATTCTGATAATTTATTATTCGTATCAAAATCTGCTCTTGGCAATGGAATTATTGATAATATTGCTGACATAGTGTATGTTCGCCCCGAAAAATTTGATGTTACTAAAACTAAAGAAATTGCATACTATATAAATGATTTGAATAAGCGTTTCATTGATGATAAATTAAATTTTATTCTTGTTGGTCCCGGCAGATGGGGATCCAGCGACCCATGGCTGGGAATTCCTGTTTCATGGTCGCAAATTTCGGCAGCACGTTTAATTGTTGAATCAGGACTCGAGAATTTCCGTATCGACCCAAGTCAGGGAACTCATTTCTTTCAAAATTTGACATCATTCCATGTTGGCTACTTTACAATAAACCCCTTTATTAACGATGGGGTTTATGATATCGACTTTTTAGATAATCAGCCAGCAATTTTTGAAAATGAGTTTTTAAGACATGTTAAATTTGATAATCCTTTTGTTATCAAAATTGATGGAAAAAAGAATTTAGGCATTGTAAGTAAACCAGTTAGATATTAGAATATGATAGTAAATAGACGAAAACTAAGAAAAATTGACGACGAAGTTTGGAGAGATGTCCCCAAATCAGATGGTGTGTATCAAGTAAGTAACTATGGTAGAGTTAAATCATTCTCCATTTATAAAACGGAAGGACAAATATTAAAGGGCGATATCATCAAGGGATTTATTCTTGTTCGTCTAAAGATTGAGAATGTTAAACGTGCATTTTATTTACATAAATTAGTTGCCGAGGTATGGCTTGCTCGACCTTCTGATAAGCATACCTACGTTACGCACTTAGATGGTAAATTGAAAAATAATAGGGTTGCAAACCTCGAATGGCACACAAAAGAATCGTTAACTGAAAAACATCGTGAGCTTAGCAGGCTAAGAGATTCTAATAATAAAAGAAAAAAAATTATTAATAATAGTAAGCTGTTAGATACAGATGTGATGTTACTAAAATCCATGTTGAAACGTGGAGTACCTCAGGTAAAAATTGCAATGATGTTTTGTATTAGCGAAATGCAGGTTACACGTATTAAACGTGGTGAAAATTGGGGACATATTGAGGCTCCTGATTGAGCCTATAATAACTTAAAAGTAACTACGACAAATTAATTGACGATAATATTTTTTGTAATAATGTCAGTATCACTCTGTATTTCAACAATATAAAGACCTTTATCAAAACTATCGATATTAATAATCCCACCTTTAAACTGTTTCTGTTGATAAACTATTTTTCCTGTTAAACTAAAAATAGTAAGGTTGACAGATCCGGAAACTTTTATAAAAAAGAAAGACTTTGCAGGATTTGGATAAATAGCAGTACTGTTTGTGATGCAATTTGCAACAGCTGTGGCAGGATCATATTCAAAGCAGCCCATATCAGGAGCACTACCATAATATTCATCGGAGTTCATGTTAACAACGGTTATACTTTGGTTAAAAGCATCAAGAATTGTTAACGAATCAATACCGACATCAATGCATGGCGAATTTTCTGTTAGATGAAAATCATCAGCTGCAACATCCACAAACTGAGCATTTTCATTAATATTATTTTCACCAACAGCACCGTCAGGCATGGGTATATTGCAATTGTTTACCTCGGCCCAGCCCATATCGATAAAAATATTATCACTATAAGCACCCGGATTATTATAAAGTATTGAATTTGTAAATTGAGCATCAGAGTATGCCAGTTCAACTGCACCAGCATCTCCGCCAAGAGCCTGATTATTGATTATTGTACAGTTGGCAAAACCTATTTGATAGCTAAACCCCTCAACTAGTGCAGCACCACCACTTCCGTAGCTTGTTATATTGCCTACAAATAAACATTTGTTAATTTGAGTATTAACACATCCGTAAAGGCAAATGGCACCACCACCATACAGTACGGTATTGTATAAGAATTTGCAATTTTGGATGTTTGCTCCCACGTCGCCACTTAATTTTATTGCGCCACCCTCGCCATAGGAATGATTATTTGAGAACTGGCAGCTAATAATTTGTGTTGTCGAATCGGTATTTAATCCATAAATAGCACCACCCATTCCGTTGTTGTTAGCTGTGGCATCATTATTAATAAACAACGAATTATCAACAGTAAAATTAGAGTTGTCTGCCATTATGCTGCCACCATGCTGATCAGGAAAATTACCTGCGATTGTTTTCCCATACTCAAAATGACAATGTGAAAATGTGTTAAGGTCGTTAGTTTCGCTAAGTCTTATGCCACCCCAACCTACTGAATGGTTGTTAGTTGTGAAATAAACACTATCATTTTGAGTCCCCAATGCCCGTAGTTTACCAAAAACAACAAGCTTATAATTATCTTGAAAATCAACTACAACGCCGGCTTCAATCGATAATACTTTCCCGGCAGGAACCGTAATTTCGCCAACAACAAGATAAGGAGAGTTATTAATAATCCATGTTCCAGATTGGTTGCCGCTAACCTGAGTTTGAGATAAAATTGTACTCGTAATCCCAATTAATAGTACAAAAGCTAATAATTTTTTCATGTATTTTTTAAAGTTAAATTACTCAATGCTTATTTGCTGCATTAAAAAAAAACAATTGCTAAGTACGCTCTTTTATTTGTCCTTAATAATAAGTATAAACTCTTTAATATTTATCAGCTTTAACAGGACTGACAAAGCTAATCCTGAAAATAGCACTACTAATAACGATAGCTCCCAGCGTAATAAAGTGTATTGTTTTAGTGTGAACCCTATCACCAAAAGTACAGTTGCTAACAGGAAAAAATTAGCGATAATACGATAATTTATATTGAACTTAAATACTTTATAGGCTAAAAATAGCTGTAGAAGTGCTGTTATACCTTGTGTAGCAAGACTTGCGTATGCCGAGCCAACTGAATAGAAGGAGGGGATTAAGATTAAATTTAAGGTAAGATTAATGATTAGCCCTCCAAGTGCAATAATGTTAAGTTGCTTTAAACTGTGGTTAGCAGTAAGTACTGTGCCAAAAATATAATTTGATGATATTGCCACAAAACTAAACATAAGTAGTTTAAGTATTTGAGCCGACTGCCCAATGCGTTGCATATAATGTTGCTGAGTTTCGTTTGGCATGATGCTATACATCAAGTGCATCAAATCGGTTGCATAAAACTGAACTGCAATTGCCACTACTAAGGATCCCGAGATTATCATAGATGATGAGAGTTTTACCATCTTCTCAACAGATTGGTTAATTTTTATCATTTTAGAAAAAATTGGCAACAACAATACTGCAAATAGGAATGAGAAATTTTGCCCTGCATCTAAAAGACGGTAACCTTGTGCGTAAACACCTGCTTGCTCTTTACCCATTGTGCCGGGTAACAACCTTTCAATTAGCACCGGGTCAATGCGATTATAAAAACTCATAATTAAAACTAATAGTGCAAATGGTGCACTTCGTTTTATTATCAGTAAAAAGAAAGGTAAATTCCACGAGAATTTAAGTTTACCGGATTTGTTGAGTACTGCAATTGACGCAACTAACAAAGTGATAAGGTATGCAGCCGTTTGCGAATACACAAACCATTCAATAGTAAACATTCCCCTAAACATATCAAACCACAGCAAAAAACCACAGATAAGTATCATTAATACCCTGTCTAACACCGAAATAAAGCTATCTGTTTTAAACAATAGCAATCCGGACAGATTAGATCTCAAATATAAAATAAATGACAGTAAAAACTGATTAAACCCCAGCCAGGCAAGCAAATATAATTCCTGCCCTCGGTATCCCCAAAGTACCCCTCCGGCAATAATTAATATGGAATAAAGCACACCAAGTATTAGTTTAAGCATACTAATACCTGATAGATGCTTATTTAGCAATTGGTTATTTTGGGCAATATTGCGGTTATTGAAATTTGTAATGCCAAGATCTAAAAAGATATAAAACAAAAACGAGAAATTGAAAAGAAAAAAGTACATGCCATAGTCGGCAGGACCTACAGCATTTTGCACTTGCCTGTCGATGCCAAGTATCCACAAGGGTTTAACCAGCAGGTTAAGAAAAATTATTAGACCAAGGTTCTTTAAAAACTTTTTCTGCATTGCGAGCAAAGGTAATATTTTTGAGTTTTGCGATAGAATAATGTTGTTTTATTTTACTTTTGGCAGGTTTAACAGCCAAACACAAGTCTCTAATTAGTACCTGTAAGAAAATCCGTCATTTTCAAGTCTTTGATAAGAAAGTGTCAAAGACAAGGCTCTTCGAAGCTTTTAAATTCACGGAGTTTACAAATTGTTAATGACTGATTCAAAAACGAGAATAACGCAATTATTGACGTTTTCTTACAACGACTAATTAACAAAATTAAAAAACAATGCCAACATTATAACAATAAAGCATTTCGTTACCTTTGCAAAAAATTTATTATTAGCAGATATGAGTAATTTTGTTGAAGAGTTAAGGTGGCGTGGAATGATTCATAATATGACACCGGACACAGAAGAGCAGTTGCAGAAAGAATTAACATCGGGTTATGTGGGAATTGATCCTACCGCCGATTCGTTACATATCGGACATCTTGTTGGCGTTATGATGCTGGTACACTTGCAGTTAGCAGGACATCGACCTATTGCGCTAATTGGCGGTGCAACAGGTATGATTGGCGATCCCTCAGGCAAGTCGCAGGAGCGTAACCTACTTACCGAGAAGATTCTGCGTAAAAATGAAGCCGGATTAAAAAAGCAATTATCGAAGTTCCTTGATTTTGACGGAGGTAAAAATAGTGCATTATTGGTGAACAACTACGACTGGATGAAAGAGTTTAGTTTTTTAGATTTTATTCGCGATATAGGCAAACATCTTACAGTAAATTATATGATGGCAAAGGATTCTGTTAAGAAGAGAATTTCATCAGAGAATAATTCAGGAATGTCATTTACCGAATTTTCATATCAACTTGTACAGGGTAATGATTTTTTGCACTTATATCAGACTGAGAACTGCAAACTACAGATGGGTGGTTCCGACCAATGGGGTAATATTATTACAGGTACAGAGCTAATAAGGCGTAAATTGGGATATAAAGAAAACTCTTTTGCGATAACATGCCCTCTTATTACAAAAGCAGATGGATCGAAATTTGGCAAAACAGAAAGCGGTAATGTTTGGTTAGACCCAGAGAAAACATCTCCATACGAATTTTATCAGTTTTGGCTAAATGTTTCGGATGACGATGCTGAAAAATATATTAAAATATTCACACTTCTGTCAAGGCAATATATTGTAGAGCTAATTAAAAAACATAAAGATGAGCCTCATTTAAGACTTCTGCAAAAGGAACTTGCAAAAGATATTACATGCCGTGTACATTCAAAAGATGCCTATAACTCTGCCATTGAGGCATCACAAATATTATTTGGCAAAGGCACAACAGAGATGCTCAAAAACATGGATGAGAAAACATTGTTAAATGTTTTTAAAGGAGTTCCACAAACGGAAATAAGTCGTGAAGAATTTGATGCCGGCATTGGTATTCTTGATTTTTTATCGGCAAAAGCGGGTGCTTTTAAGTCTAATGGCGAAGCACGGCGCATGCTTAAAGATAATGCAGTTTCTATTAATAAAACCAAAATTAACGACAGCTTTAAACTTAACGCCGATAGCTTGTTAAACAACAAATACGTGCTTGTTCAAAAAGGAAAGAAAAATTATTTTTTAGTTAAGATAACTTCTTAGAGTTACTAACAATTTTGTGTGATTAATTTTCCGTTATTATTCTTTTTCAGGTAGTTAGTTCGATTATTTTTGCTGAAATATTAATTGTTACTGGTAATGACATTTGATAATGAGATAAAAGAACTTAGCGCATTGGTAAGCTTAATTGATGAACCGGATGAAGAGATATTTGATACTATCCGACGTAAGATATTGGGTTACGGTACTGCGGCAATTCCGGTACTTGAAGAAATGTGGGTAAACACGATGACCGACAGTAACTCAAAGCGCATTGAGAGTATAATTGAGGAAATAAAACAAGAAGAACTGACAACAGAATTTAACTTGTGGACCGCTGACAGCACTAATAGCATTATTGATGCACTAATGATTATCACAAAATATTTTCAGCATAACTTTAATGAAAAAGAATACATTGCTCTTTATGATAAACTACTCAGAGATACATGGTTAGAGTTAAATGACAATCTTACTGCTCTTGAAAAAATAAAAGTTATTAATCATATTTTTTATCAGGTTTATAGTTTTAATTGCATTTCGGAGGATTACATAAAGTCGGACACATTTTTTATTAATAAAATATTTGATTACAAAAAAGGAAATGCCATTAGCATGACCATTTTGTACATGGCCATTACGCAGACACTAAATATTCCCATTTTTGGTGTTGATTTGCCCGGACATTTTGTATTGGCATATTTAGATGAGGATGGCAATACTAAACTAACCGGCGAAGGTGGAGAATTGGATGTTATGTTTTATATAAATGCTGCAAAAAATGGTGCAATTTTTACACGAAATGAAATTGAATATTATCTTAACGAAATTAATATAAAGAAAGACACTAAATATTTTGAACCATGCAATAACTTAGCAGTAATGAAGCTTATGATTAGCGAACTCATTATATCATTAGAAAGAGAAAACAATGAGTCAAAAACCGAAGTTCTTAAAAAGCTTATTACAGAGTTGCAGTACACAAATAAAGATCCGGAGTCGGCACAAAATAAGGTGTAGATTAAAGTATTAGGAATTTTTATGTTACATTGAAAAGACCTTCAAAAGATAAACCTGCATTGACCTCATGAGCTTAAATTTACAATGCTAATAACCAATATATCAATCAGTTTCGACACTCTCCTGCAATGAGTGTCATTTTAAAAGCGATTTTCGAATCTATTTCTAAAACTACTGAATTTCTGAGAATTGCATTGTAAATACGTACTATTGGGAAGAAAAAATGGAATATGACCAAACTCCGTATTACCCAAAAAAACAGCTGAGCTCATCTTCTTCCACTAAATCAAAAAAGTTGTTTATTGTTGCTACAGTAGGTACTGGCTTATAGTTATGCCATTTAAGATCGGCACGCATCCAAAAAACCTTCCATATATTTTTTGACTTAACATAAGTGGTTTTGGCAACCAGGCTTTCCATACTTTCTGTAGGGTTATTCCACTTGGGTCGTATTTCAAACAAGTACACATTTTGGTCGTCAATACGATAGCCAAGATCGAGCTGCAGACGTACTTCCAAAGGTGGTCTGTTGTAATACATAAACTTAGCTGCTGCATTTTCAATTTCTTCTATTTGATCGTTTGTAAATGCCATTGTTCAATATTTAGTACAAATTTAGATATTTTTTTTGATGACAGCGATAGGTTTTCCACTTAGTGTAAGAGTAGTAATAACCACACTGTTATTTATTACCAGTTGCTTGCGGTAAGGATTGCAGTGTTAGCTTGTTGCGATGGTTGCTATTTTTTTGTTATCAGGATGGTGGCTGACAGAGGAAGCCCACCATGCTGTTTACAAAAATAAAGCTACCATAATACAACTATAAACGGAAAGCCTGTTAAACCGCCCACAAAATAAACTGCATACTGCGAATATATAATATCCTTACTATTAAACTATTACGTTCTTTTTATTGCGTAATTTCTACCGGCAGACAAAGCTTTAAGGTTCAGTTCGACTACATCGTTACCTTTTTTTGTAAAGATAGCTCTGATAGCATTTTCGAGCGACTCGAAGCTAAGCTCCAAGTATGGCGATGCGGCACCAAGAACGACGATATTAGCCGCTCTGACAGAACCCAACTCCTTGGCAACTTTTTCGGCATCGATTGTAACATTGCGGGGCACGTTCCAAACGGCTTTAAGCACATCCTCCATACTTGGGTAGTTTTGAATATTAATAAACGGGTTCATACTTGTTACGAGCCATCCGTTATTTTTATTTAGCATATTCACATATCTAAGCGATTCCATTGGCTCCACCGATATGATTAGATCGGCCTTTCCTTCGGCAATTAAATCGGAGGCAATTGGCGTTGATGATATCCGCAAATTAGATTGCACATCGCCACCACGCTGACTCATGCCGTGAACTTCGGCTTGCTTAAGCTGCAGACCATCGGTAAGTGCAGCTGTACCAATTACGGTTGCAATTGTTAATATCCCCTGCCCTCCTACTCCGGCAATTATTATATCTTTTTTCATATATCTTTAATTATAATATTAAGTTATTGGTTGTGCCTTACGCTTTTCCAAAGCTTTTAGTTTCATCCTTCTGCCAAGAGTTTGAACACATTCGCGTCTGGCAATAATTACCGACGGACCATTATATTCCAGTTCTTCACGGATAATTTTAACATTTTCTTCATTATTACGCCGCAGTGGTTTAATAACTCTAATATGCTCAGGGTCAATACCCACACCTTTGCAGATATCATCAACTTTGCCAAATGCAGCAGAATCTTGCCCGCCGGTCATACCGGTAGTTGAATTGTCGTTAATAACAACAGTTATTGGTGCCTGAGTGTTAACGGCATCGAGAAGTCCGGTCATGCCCGAGTGTGTAAAAGTTGAGTCGCCAATTGCAGCCACGGCAGGTACTAATCCTGCATCGGCAGCACCTATTGCCATTGTAATTGATGCACCCATATCAACACAACTGTTTATTGACTCTAATGGTGCCAATGCGCTAAGTGTGTAGCAGCCAATATCGGAGAAAACTCTTCCCGGTGAGTAGTCGCGCATTACTTCGTTTAATGCAGTAAAGGTATCGGTATGCGAGCAGCCATCACAAAGTTGGGGAGGTCGTCCTTGCAGTACTGCGGGTATTGCAAGCCCCTCATCCACGGCTACATTTACAGATGCTGCAACAATATTAGGGTTTAATTCGCCGGCAGCCGGGATACTTCCATCCATTCGTCCCCTAATTTTCTTCCCGTTGTTTAACAGTCCGCGCAGGAGCTCTTCTACAATAGGGTAACCATCTTCGAGTACAAGTATCTCATCAGAAGCTTCATACAGTTTGCTAACCAGCGACTTAGGTATCGGATATTGTCCAATTTTAAGGACAGAGTACGGGATCTCATTTGCCTGAAAGTTCTCCATTAAATAATTATATGCGATTCCGCAGGTAATAATACCAATTGACTTGTCATCACGTTCTGTTAACACATTAAAGCCTGACACCAGGGCTTCCTCTTCAAAAGTTATCTGTTTCGACAGCAGTTTGTTGTACTGTTTACGTGCAATTGCCGGCAACAGTATAAATTGTTTTGGGTTTGAAGGCAGATGAAGTTCATTTTGATTTACAATAGCTTTACGAAGTACTCCGGCACGCGAATGTGCAAGACGTGTGGTAACTCGAATTAGAACAGGTGTCCCAAGTTTTTCGCTTAGTTCAAAAGCATAGATAGTCATTTCATACGCCTGCTGTTGATTTGAAGGTTCCATAACAGGTATCATGGCAAATTTACCATAGAATCGTGAATCTTGTTCATTTTGCGATGAATGCATCGACGGATCATCGGCAGAGAGAACAACAAGACCTCCATTGGCACCGGTAATAGCTGAGTTTATAAAAGCGTCGGCTGCAACATTTAATCCTACATGCTTCATGCAAACAAGGGCTTTTTTACCGGCATATGACATGCCTATGGCACTCTCCATGGCTGTTTTTTCGTTTGCCGACCAATGTGAGCGTATTTTTCGTTCTTTCGCATCCTTTGAAGTCTGAATATATTCTGTAATTTCTGTTGAGGGAGTTCCCGGGTAGGCGTAAACGCCTGATATTCCGGCGTCTATTGCTCCCTGCGCTATTGCTTCATCGCCTAATAATAGTAATTTTTGCATAACAATATATAGAGTTTATTTTTATTGAATTTATGGTTGCTAAATTACCAAAATTACAAATATTTTTACTTTAATTATTGTTATTAATATTGATTATAAATTGAATAATATGTATAATTTTACTGACTATGAATTTTTTATCACATGTACACCTTTCGCCTGATAATGATGATATTATTTTTGGCAATTTTATTGCTGATTCTATTAAGGGTAAGTCGTTTTTGGCATACCGCAAAGGTATTGCAACCGGGATACTACTTCACCGTAATATCGACACATTTACTGACACTCATCCGATTGTAAAAAACAGCAAATCGATTGTGCGTAAGCACTTTGGTAAATATTCAGGTGTTGTTATAGATATTTATTACGATCATTTTTTAGCACGCAACTGGGAACAATATCACGATGAAGAGCTTTCTGAATTTTCGATAAGAGTTTATAAGATACTTACAAAAAGGTTTATGCTGCTACCAGCAAGGGTATTACGTATGTTGCCGTTTTTAATTGCACAAAATTGGCTGGTAGGTTATGCAAACTTACACGATCTACGGCGTGTGTTTGTTGGAATGGACAGGCGTACAAATTATATATCGGGCATGGGAAACGCTGTAGATGTACTTAATGACAATTACGATATTTTATACTCTGATTTCGTGATATTTTATGATGAGTTAATGGCATTTTCAAAGCAAAAGGCAGCAGAAATAAGCGTATGTCATTTGTAGTCTCCTAACCTACCTTATACATAGATTACGCAACACTCTTTAGTTGAGTCAATTGGTT
>CAZGWS010000050.1:0-15938 GCA_964528805.1 uncultured Lentimicrobiaceae bacterium
GTGAGAAGTATTTTGTCCTACTCCGGTTTGTCCATCGCCAAAGTCCCATTGCCATGCTATTATATTGGAACTGCTTGTACCTGCGTAGTTTACTTGTGTGTTTACGCATGCATTAGTCATGTTTATGGTGAAACTTACAGTAGGGAGGGGTTTAACCATTACGGTATCGTCTAAGTTAGAAATGCAACCATTTGTATCCGTAACGGTTAGATTACTAATATAGTTGCCTGTGTCAGCATATAGATTACTTGTATTTTGATTTAAAGAAAAATTACCATCACCAAAATCCCAATCCCAAATATCAATTACATGGTTAGATTCGCCAAAAAACAATGTTGTGTCTCCAAAGCAAGATGGGTCAGGACTAAAATTAATAATAATACTGGGAAACGATGGTACGTTTATCTGTATGACAGTAGAATCAAAGCATTGGAAACCACTTGAATCGGAAACAATAAACAGGCTTACATCGTAGTTATCACCATCAGGAGATGTGCTATACGGATATCTATGTGTTGGGTTTTGTGAAGTTTCTGTTGATCCATCACCAAAATCCCAGTACCATTCAATAATGTTATATCCTGCTGCACAAGTAGATAAATCGGCAAATCCAATTGAATCGCAGCTAATAATATTTGATGAGAAGTTAGCTGTGGGAGGTTCGGCAATATTTAAAAATTGATATGAGGTCTCGCTACAGCCATTAACATCTGTAACGGTGAGCGAAATCATCATATTACCCCAGATTGTGTATGTGTGTGAAACAAATTGCCCTGTATCAGTTTGTCCGTCGCCAAAATTCCAAACCCACGAAATTATGTTAAAGTTACTATTACCATCAAAATCTATCTGAGTGTTAACACAAGGATTAGTCATATTGTTAGTAAACCAAACGTCGGGTAATTCAAAAACTCTAACTTGTTTATCAGATGAATCATAACATCCATTTTCATCTGTAAAGCTATACGTTACTGTAAAATAGCCTGCTGTGTCATACTGATGTACAGGGTTGTTGCCTGTTGATGTAATACCATCGCCAAAATCCCATAGCCAGCTTATTAAATTAGCTGTACCTGTTGATGTAAATCCAACAGTCTCGCTGTAACATATTGAATCGCTTGTACTTACAACAAAGTCCTCATCGATTTTAGGGCGTACCGTAAGGTTAGTGATAATTACGCTATCACAACTAAACTGCGACTGTAGTGTGTCGAAATATGTCCCGGAAGTATGCTGCCATAATCCCTGTGCCAATAATGAATCATTGTGGCAGATTGTAGTATCAAAAGGTATGGCATATTCAGGTTGGATTGTAAGTATCATTTCATCAATTGAATCACAATTAATGATATTTGAAGCAACCATAGTCATTGTGATTGGTCCTGTTTCGTTAGGACCAGGGATGTATGTTGGGCGTTCAACGTTAGGGTCTATAAAATAACCTGTTCCCGTAGTTGACCAATAAAGTACCACATAATTAGCAGCAAAAACGGAATCTGTAGATGATGAAAAGTCGAAAGGATAGCCAATACATGAATTTTCATCTGATCCGGCTTGTGCATATGCTCCGGGCACAATAAGTAGCATCATCTGCGAAGTATCGTTTTCACATGGTGCGATACCATAGCCTACCATAGTCATGATAACAGTATCTATCTGAAGCGTACCCTCAGAAGAATCGGGTAAATATGTGGGCGCAATTAAAGTTGGGTCGTAGATAACACCAAGCCCGTTTGAGTACCAATAAACAGATGTGAAGTTAGTTGCGGTTGGCGGGGTTTGCGATGTGGCAAGATTAAAGAATACATTTTGACATGTAGCTTCGTTTGAGCCGGCATTAACGCTACAAGTGGAATTTATTACAAGCTGCTGGATACTTTGTTCGGAACAAACGTTTAGAATAACATCAACAGTATCAGCAATAGTGTATGTATGCGATATATTATGCCCAAAAGCATGTGCTGATCCATCACCAAAATCCCAATCCCAATCGGCAAAAGTGATAAGATCACCTGTTCCGGTAAAGGCTACAGAATAATTCTGGCAGCTTGGGTTCTGAATAATATCATATCCAATATTAACATTTTGAACATACCGTTGATGTGTTGTTGTATCTACACATCCATTGGAATTTGTGTAGATGGAATTAATATTAAAAATACCTTCGCTATTATATGCATGTGTTACTAACTGCCCATTGGCAGTATTTCCATCACCAAATTTCCATTCCCATTGGGTAATATCGGCACTTATGTTCGAAGCGTCAAAGTTTATTAACTCGCCCATACAACTTGAGTCGTTAGGTGAAATAGTGAAATTTGATTGTGGTAGCGAAAATACATGTACAGTTTGTTGATAGCTATTAAAACAACTGTTGTTATTTAACACATTTAGGATAACTGTGTAGTTACCTGATGCCGCATAAGTGTGTGTGATGTACTGGTCGCTTCCGAGACTGCCATCGCCAAAATCCCAATTCCAGTTTATGATATTAGTGCCAGCAAGATCAGCACCATCAAAATTAAGCGGAATTAGTGCACAAATTGTGTCGTTTGGCAGTACTGTAAAATAGGGGTTCGGTGTTGGATGAATTTGGATAGGTGTAACTAATGAATCGCTACAACCATTACTATTTACTGTTATATATTTGAGGTAATAAATACCAGCTGTATTGTATGTGTGATTGGGATTTTGCAGAGTGCTTGTACTGCCATCATCAAAAATCCATCGCCACGACTGTATATTAGTAGTGGAAGTGTCTGTAAATGAAATGGGTTCGCCGGTGCAAATTGAATCAATAGGTATTTGGATATAGCCGGGATCGGGAAGTGAGTCATAAGTAATTTGAACATATGATGTATCGTTACTGCAAGGGATCATACCATAGGCAATCAGCCTTAACTGTATTGTACCTGTTTCGCCAAATGCCGGTGAGTAAACTGGTAGTAAAATTTTTGGATTATTAAAACTTCCTGCACCTCCTGACCATAATAATGAATCGTATCCGGATGCAGCAGGAAGGACAGTAGCTGTTGCAAAATTATAAGGGAAGCTCTCACAAACGTTGGCAGGTGAGCCTGCGTTTGCAAATGCGTGAGGTAGAATTATTGCCGAATCAACAATGGTTTTGGAGCATAGATTCAGGACTACCTGGAAAGTATCGGCAGTTGAGTACAGGTGCGACACATTACTACCGATACCTGTTTGCCCATCGCCAAAATTCCAAGTCCAATCGGCATAAGTAACATCACCAATACCATTAAAAATTGTGGTTGTACCAAAACAAGCCGGCTTAGGGTTTATGTTAATGCTTACTACCGGGTTAGTTACCCAAATATTACGATAAGCAGTATCTGTACAGCCATTGTTATTAATTGCAATAAGTCTTACACTATCGTTTAGTGTTGTGTTGTAGGTATGCGTTGTGTTTTGTGTATTTGATGAGTTGCCATCGCCAAATTCCCATTGCCATGATGTAACATTTGTACCGTCAATATCAGTCCCATTGAATGTGGCAACTACATCAACGCAAATTGTGTCGTTAGGTATAATGTTAAATGACAGGTTTGGAATACTATCAATTGTTAGTGTCATAAAGCTTGTGTCGTTGCCACAAGGTGCAGAAGTATAAGCAATTAGCCCCAGTATTATGTCTCCCAGCTCAGTAACGTTGGGTGTGTAAACAGGCAATAATAGATTTGCATTATTAAAACTCCCTAATCCGCCTATCCATTTTATCGAATCGCAATTGCTTGAGTCTGGCAATACCGTAGATGTAGATAAATCGAAAATGTTATTTTTACAGATGTGCTCGTTGGAACCGGCTGAGACTGATGCTACAGTTTTAACCAACAAGTTCATTGATGTTGTATCAGAGCAGCCACCATCATTTATGGCAATTAATGTTGTTACATAGCTTCCTCCGGTGTTATATAAGTGCTGTACAATTTGATTTGAAGTACTGTTTCCATCGCCAAAAGTCCAGTTCCAATACGAAATATTTGTACCGCTTACATCAGTACCTGTGTATGTTACGAGTTCGTTTGAGCATAGTGTGTCGTTAACATCAATTGTAAAACTAACATTTGGATATTCTGTTATTTGAGCAGTTGTGTATGTTGGATCGCTAGTGTTGCCGGCCGTATTTACAATGAGCGAATAAATGCCATCATTTGCTACTGTAACATTTGGTATTACCGGGTTCTGCTGTGTGGATGTAAACCCATTAGGTCCTGTCCATGAGTAAGTTGTGTTAGCTACCGTATCTGCGAAAAGCAATAAAGTATCGCCAACACACAGTGGACTATTATTGCTAACCGGAGGGGGTACTATTGTACAATTAGTCTCGCCGGTACCTCCTGTTTTCTCAAAAGTAATATCACAAGGTTGATTTGAGTAATTTGTTATCATAAGTATGTAATACTCATCTACCAAACCATTTGGAATATAGCAAACCTCATCAGGGCTTGCCGAATAGCTGCAGTCAACAATTTTGAGGGCAGTTAGTGCAGTAGCACAAGGTGTGTATGCATCAGAAAATGGTCCCCAGCATATAAAATCAATATCTCTTGAAGGGGCTGATGTCATTGTTATTTCAATGTCTCCGTCAAGTGCAACTTTCATATGATACCATGCCGGATTTGGTTGTGATGACAGGCAACCGTAATTAGGACCTGATTGAGCTGTTGTGTTTGTACTTGCAGGGAAAGTATATATATCACTTGTGCAGAACGCTAGTGATATCTCACAGGAATCAACTTGTGCAGTAATTGTAGTTGATAAAATAATCAAAAAAAAGAGCAAAACTAAATAACTCTTTTTCGACAAATATGTAGTTGACATTCTATATCATTTTCCTTTAACTAACATTACTAAAAAGCTTGTTTGTGTTAAACAATTTAGCGAAGATACAATTTTTTGTATTAGTTGTTAATATTAGCATTTTTGTATTCAGCAATTATTTATTCCGTAACTACATGTGGGTATTTTTGCAGTGATACTATGTTTTTTTGTGCTGAAACAGATATAAATAATAGTTTTACCCTAAAAATATTACTGCATTTTAGAAAATAATATTTAATATGGGAAAATATAAATGTCTGATATATACTTTAATAGCACTTATTATTATCACACCTTCATCTATTACAGCACAAATTGGCGGGTTGTCGGGTTCAAAATTGGGGGCACTTTGTGTTGATGTTGTTGATAACAAAACTATTGAGTTTGAACCTTCATTTTTTCATGTTGTTTCGCAGAAAACATGGGATGATGAGGGACATCTGAAAGATATTTTTGGATCTGCTGATAGTGTTATTCATGCTACCGGAATTAACTTTAGATTTACTTACGGTTTATTTGACAAATTTGAGTTTGGGGCGAGTATCTCTACGGATTTACAAATAAGCAACTGGGGCATTAGGTACATTGTTTATTCTAAAAAGAAATTGGGAATAGCTCTTATTGCTGGAGCAAATATTGCGTTTGGGAATAAAATTATTGATAAATCAATACGTCTTGCAGATAATCTTACCTCAATAGGTGGAGGTGTTATAATTTCTACACAAATCACTGATAATATGTCTGTTGATGTTAATGCTCAATATATGGATTTTGTTAAAACTACAAACAAAAATAATAAAGGGAGCTATTATTTTAATGCTGATTTAGGATACTTTGTGTTTAATCATCAATTGCAATTAATAGCTGGTGTTGGCTTCAGGCAATCTGTTTTCGGTACTTTTACAAGCAGTACGTTAACAATGTACCCCGGAGTTACTGTTGAAACCGGTAAAAATTATATAATTGTTCTTAGTGCCCCTTTTGATGTATATGGCTACAATTCAATAAAAAATGCAGGTGTTGTACTTGCATTGACATTAACATTCCATTGATAGCTGACTTTAATAATAATTAATACAAGCATCTTGTACAGGGCGGCATATTTTTATCACCGTGTTATACTTAATTTTTAATACTTTTGCAGATTCAAAATTACAAGATGGATAAAGATTATTGGAATAATTATTATAAAACACATAAAAGACCGGGTGAGCCAACACCATTTGCGAAACATATTCTTAGTTACTTGGAACCTGATAAATCATTAATTGAATTAGGGTGCGGCAATGGGAGAGATGCAACTTTTTTTGCTGACAATGGAGTTGTAACTACAGGGATCGATCAGGCATTAAATGAAGTTGAGTATTTGAATACACATTATGCAAATGAGAAATTAAGTTTTATCTCTGATGATTTTACTAGCATTAAAAGAATTGATACAAAGTTTAATTACATTTATAGCCGCTTCACCCTGCATGCTGTTTCAGAGATACAGGAAAATAATATTCTATCATGGACATTTGGTCATTTAGTACAGGATGGACTTCTTTTGCTTGAGGTTAGAAGTATTAATGATGACTTGTTTAAAAAGGGGACTAAATTAGATGGGCACACTAATGTTAGGATTACATCTCATTATAGGAGGTTTGCTGATTTTGACGTTCTAAAACATAAAATTGCAGAATTGGGATTTAAAATTGTAGATGCTGTTGAGGGTATTAATTTTGCCAAATATAAAGATGAGAATCCTGTGGTAATAAGAATTATTGCTAAACGAACTTAACAGTTTACGGTTGCTGGTATGACTGAAATTTTTAAAACACTGCGCCTTTTTATTTCTCTTGCAATACCGCATATAATTAAATTTATTCCGCGTAACAAAAATATATGGGTTTACGGTGGTAGAAATGGGAAATTTGTTGACAACACAAAATACTGGTTTATTTGGGCAAATGAAAATTTACCAAGTATAAAACATATTTGGATAACAAATAATCAGGACACCCTAAATCTTCTTAAATACAATAATTATAAGGTATTTAAGCCGTTTAGTTTGCAGGGCATGTACTTTATTTTGCGTAGTAAGATATTTTTTTATACACATGGTGCATCTTCAATAATACGACCTATCTTTCTCGAAGGTGGTATTAAATTTGATTTTTTTCATGGCATTCCAATGAAAACAATGCGTATTGAGAAAACTAAAAAGTTTAATCATGTTTCCGGACCTAACTTCAAATACAGTATATCAAAGAAGCTTTTTAATTACTATCAAAAAAAGTATTATGACAATGATTATTTAATAATTCCATCATATATTTATGCTGATCAGTTTTCGAGTTATTCAGGGAAAAGAATATTTGAAGGTTATCCCAGAAATATTGTTTTTAGTTGGTCGCAAGAAAAGTTGCTGCAGTTAATTAATTTCTCGGTTGCTGATGTTGGCTTTTTAGCAAGTATTAATAGCTTTTCAAGGAGATACATTTATATGCCTACCTTTAGGGAGGGAGCACCTGACTTTATTGTTGATGCATTTAAAAACTTAGAAGAGTTAAATGGTATAATGGTACAGCAAGATGCCGTTTTTCTACTTAAGCTGCATCCATATACAAAAACGAAAGTTGATTTTACAAATTATTCAAATATACATGTTGTTGACAACGAAATGGACATCTATCCGTTTTTACCAATGATGGATTGTTTAATAACCGACTATTCGTCAATATCGATGGATTTTTATTTTTCAGATCATGTAGTTATTTTTTATCTATTCGATTTGAATGAATTTATTGGAACATCACGTGATATTGATTTTCATCCTGATGAGTTAGCTAAACAGTCGTCAGCGTTAACATGGGCTGAATTTATAAATTTAATAGTAAACTTTGATGAAGTGCCTACATTAAAAAATCAAAGTGGCAGAGGGCATTTCGATTCACAAATTAAACCCGATTTACCAAAATTAGCGAAGTTGATTACAGATGAAATACTTTAATGTTTGAATACCTTTCTAATTGTAGGTTAATTTAACTGTTTTTATTATTATATTTTATAATTGCCTCTTTAAGGATATCTAATTCTAATGACGTAATTACAGCTGATGAGCAGGTATCTATCACTTGATTTCGAGCAGCTACCGACATTTTCTTGTACTCATCTTCACTAAGGTTCATAAGTTTTTTTACGGCAGCTATTAATCCTGCACTATCATTCATTGTTACCAAATAACCATCTTTCTTATCTCTTACAAACTCGGGTATGCCCCCGACTTTTGTTGTGATTATTGGTAGTCCGCATGCCATTGCCTCACACATTGCCACGCCTTGTGCCTCACGCCTGCTTGGTGCTACAAAAAAACCGTAAGGTTTATAAAAATCAGGAATATCGGAGTGCGGTATAACTTTCTCAATAATATTTACGTTAGATGCATATTTTTTCTTTAGCAAAATAAATAGGTTACGGTAAGCCCCTGTACCAACAATGTCTAATTTTATATCCTTTTGGTTTGCAAATGCCTCTATTGCAACATCAAGTCCGTATTTTTTATTAGAAAAACCTCTAAGTGATATGCCATAATTTTTTTCTCTATTTTCAATTGGATTGAATGTGAACTTATCTGTGTCGATTGGATTTGGTATAACCTTGGCATTTTTGTATGTAGTTAACGAATGTTTCTCAGCTGTTTTTTTCATCCATTTTGAAACAAATACTACGTACTCGCTGTTTTTAATAAGGCGTCGAGCACGGTATGTTTGGATAATGTTAACAGGTATTAGCATTATCCACTTTTTAATATTAATTATTGGATTTTTTGTTTTTGTTATAAATGGTTTCCAAAGTATCTCATGACCATGAATCCATGCAACTTTTGGTAAGTTAATAGTTTGTGCAAATGGTGCTAAGTAAATATTTGGAAAATGAACAGCAAGTACGTCAGGGTTAATCATGTTAATTTTGTGCCTTAACTCTTTTTTATTGTATCTGTAAATATGCACTCCTTCGTAAACTTCGTGAATGTTTAAGTTAGAAATCACAAAAACAAAAACGGGGACTTTTTCATTTAAGTAGAGTTTTGCTCGTGCATGAATAAATGCAAAAGGCATCTTTTTTTCATTTGGATAGTCCGGTGATAATATTCCAATTTTAATATTTTCCATACTAATTATTAAAGTCGTTAAGCAAAACCTCTACTATTCTTTTGGCTGCTTTACCATCGCCATATGGGTTATGGGCAGTTGCCATCAAAGTGTAATAGTTTTTGTCATCAATAAGCTTACACGATTCATCAACAATTTTAGCTTTGTTTGCACCAACAAGTTTAACCGTTCCCGCATCCACTGCTTCAGGTCGCTCCGTTGTATCTCGCATCACCAAAACCGGTTTGCCAAAGCTGGGTGCTTCTTCCTGTATGCCACCACTATCTGTTAACACAAAATAGCAATTTTTTAATAAATAAATAAACGGGAGGTATGAAATTGGAGGAATTAAATGAACGTTGTTTATTTTGCCAAGAAGCTCATAAACAGGTTTCTGCACATTAGGGTTTAGATGTACAGGATAGATAATATTAATTTTGGGGTATCGTAGGGCAATTTCTTTTATTGATTCACAAATCTGAATAAATCCATCACCGAAATTTTCTCTTCTGTGCCCTGTTACTAAAATAAATTTGGTATTAACAATTTGCTTAAACTCAGAATTAAAATATCCGGAAAGCTCACCTTCTATTTTAGTTTTTAGCTGCTTATCTTCTTCCATCTTGGCTGAAGCCATCTGCAAAGTATCAATTACAGTATTACCTGTTACAAAAATACTATCCTGATTTACATTTTCGGTGATAAGATTTTGTTTTGCCTGTTTTGTTGGTGAAAGATGTATTGTTGTTAACACACCTGTCATTCTACGATTCATTTCTTCGGGCCATGGTGAGTAAATATTACCCGTACGTAAACCTGCTTCAACATGAGCCACTGGAATTTGAAAATAGTATGCTGATAGAGCAGCTGTGGTTGAGGTAGTTGTGTCGCCATGAACCATAACCAAATCGGGTTTTGAACTGGTAAGTACATCCTTCATCTTGAGTAATGTGCGTGATGTAATATCAAATAAATCCTGATTTGGCTGCATAATATTTAAATCATAATCAGGTTTAATATTAAAAATATTAATAACCTGATCGAGCATTTCGCGATGTTGAGCCGTTATACATACCCGGACGTCAAACTTGTTGGGATGCTTTTTCAACTCTTTTATTACCGGTACCATTTTAATCGCTTCAGGGCGAGTACCAAAAACTATTAATATTTTCTTCATCATAAAAATTATACAGGCAAAATTAACTCATTTGTTCAATCATTATTAATAAAATGTAAATACATTCTCCAAATGGGTTTTTATACCAATATTCCGGATAGATATTATTTTGATGTGCCTGAGGCTGATTGCTAAATCTTAATTAGCAATATCGCTTATGCCTACGGCGACTGTTAACATACACGCAAGCAAAAAATATTTATTATACCGGCAATAAAAATTACTATTTTTGTTTTTGGTATTAAATTTTAATAATACTGTATAAATAACTGTATATCAAAGTATTAATATGGCAAGTATAGAGAACCTTAAAAAAATCGCCTCTCAGGTAAGAAGAGATATTGTTAGAATGGTACACGGAGTTCAGTCAGGTCATCCCGGTGGCTCGCTTAGTTGTGCCGATTTTTTAACTGCCATGTACATAGATGTGATGGATTATGACAAAAGTAAATTTAACATGGATGCTGACAATGAGGATGTGCTAATTGTATCTAACGGACATATTAGCCCTGCGCTATATAGTGTACTTGCCAGAAGTGGACAGTTTCCTGTTAAAGAGTTATCGACATTCCGGAAATTGGGATCACGGTTACAAGGTCATCCGGCAACAATGGAAAATTTACCCGGAATAAGGATTGCAAGCGGATCTCTAGGTCAGGGTTTATCGGTTTCTAATGGTATTGGTTTATCGAAAAAGTTAAATAACGATCCCAAACATGTTTTTTGCCTTATGGGCGATGGTGAGTTGGAAGAAGGTCAGGTGTGGGAAGCCGCAATGTATATAGGCTCTAAAAAAGTTAATAACGTAATTGCTGTTGTTGACTACAACAAAAAACAAATTGACGGCTCAACAGATGACGTATTACCATTAGGTGATTTAAAAGCCAAATTTGAGGCTTTTGGGTGGACAGTTCTGGAAATTAACGGTAATAATATTAAAGAAGTTGTTGACAATATGAACTATGCAAAAAAAATATCGGCAAAGGGAAACCCTGTTATTGTATTGATGCATACTGAAATGGGTATGGGTGTCGATTTTATGATGGGAACTCATAAATGGCATGGTGCTGCTCCAAACGATGAGCAACTTAAAGCTGCCCTCGCCCAACTTGACGAAACTCTTGGTGATTATTAGTTCACAATTTTAATTTTATCCAAAACAAATATTACTCAACTATAATTGAAAATATTACTTAAACATATTATTGTATTATTACTTGTCTCACTTTCGTTGCATATGTATGGTCAACATCCTGAAAAAGAAAAAGAAAAAGAGATTAAACATTTAACGCGAATTCTTTTTGTTATGGATGCATCAAGAAGTATGACCGGCAAATGGCAGGGCGAAAGCAAATATAGCATTGCACGTACAGTACTTTCGCATATACTCGATAGCATTAGCACCATCGATAACGTTGAAGTTGCCTTACGAGTTTTCGGGCATACAGCACATTTTCCACCACAAAATTGTAACGATACCCGTTTAGAGGTTCCATTCTCGAAAAATAATATTGATGAAATAAAATTTAGACTTAAACAGATATCGCCGAAAGGCACATCGCCAATTGCATCGTCGTTATTAAAATCGAAAAACGATTTTACGCCATGTGAAAATTGCCGTAATATTATTGTGCTTATTACTGACGGAATTGAAGAATGTGGTGGCGACATTTGCGAAGTTAGTACCGAACTGCAAAAGCAGGGAATTATACTAAAACCATTTATTATTGGCATAGGACAAGACACACATGATGTTTACGATTGTGCCGGCGATTATTACAATGCTGCTGATAAAGAGCAGTTTACGCAAGCTTTAAATATTATTATTACAAAGGTGTTAAGTAAAACAAGTATGCAGGTTAATCTGTTAGATCAGTATAATCGTCCAACGGAAACTAATGTTAACATGACTTTTATTAACAAAAGTTCAGGCAAAGTTGCATATAATTTTGTTCACACACTTAATAGCAAAGGATTGCCCGATACATTGAATATCGACCATCTTGCTCAATACAAAGTTATTATTAACACAATACCAAAGCGTATTATTGATAACGTAAAACTCGTTGAAGGAAAGCATACTATAATTTCTGTTGAGTGTGCTCAGGGGAGTTTAATGGTAAAACTTCAGGGAGATTCGAAAGCCGATTTTAACCCCGCCGTAATTATAAAAAATATTGATGGCAACCAAAATTTAAATGTACAATATTTAGGAAATAGTGTCAAATATCTTGTAGGTAAATATAATATTGACATACTCACACTGCCTATCATACATCTTAATAATATTGATATAGAGGCAGATAACCAAACAAAAATTGAAATAGAGAGTCCCGGAATTGCTTCAATACAAAAAAGTATTAAAGGGTATGGAAGCATTTATTTGTTAGATGGCAACAAACAAAAATTGGTGATTAGCATAGGCAGCAAGTCAAATCAGCCCGAGTCGTTGTACTTGCAACCGGGTAATTACAGACTGGTATTTAGATCGAAGTATGCATTTCAGTCGGCTACAACAGTATCAAAAGAATTTGAAATTAAATCAGAAAAAACAACACGAATAAAACTATAAATTGCAATGGTAGAATATGGAATAATTGACTATAAAGATACACGGTCGGGGTTTGGCGAAGCATTGTTTGAGTTGGGACAGAAAAACCCAAAGGTAGTGGCACTTGTTGCCGACCTTACGGGATCGCTCAAAATGAATGCTTTTGCAGATGCATTCCCAGATAGGTTTTTTCAAATGGGAATTGCAGAAGCTAATATGATGGGTACTGCTGCCGGACTTACTATTGGCGGATATATTCCATTTACAGGAACGTTTGCTAACTTCTCAACAGGGCGTGTTTACGATCAAATTAGGCAGGCAATTGCCTATTCCGGTAAAAATGTCAAAATTTGTGCATCACACGCAGGGCTTACACTTGGCGAGGATGGCGCAACACACCAAATACTTGAAGATATTGGCTTGATGAAAATGCTGCCCGGAATGACGGTTATTAATCCCTGTGATTTTAACCAAACAAAACAAGCAACACATGCTATTGCCGAATATCAAGGACCTGTTTACCTTAGGTTTGGCAGGCCAAAAGTGCCTAACTTTATCCCCATTGATAGTGAATTTAAAATTGGAAAGGGAATTACAATTATTGAAGGTGCTGACGTGAGTATTTTTGCAACCGGCCATCTTGTTTGGAAAGCAATGGAAGCCGCTAAACATCTTAAAGTAATCGGAGTTAGCGCAGAAGTAATTAACATTCATACTATTAAACCTTTAGATAATAATCTTATATTAAAATCGGCTGCTAAAACCGGCTGTGTTGTAACTGCCGAAGAGCATCAGATGAATGGTGGCCTTGGCGATAGTATTGCCCAGTTACTATCGCTTAAATTACCGGCTCCTATGGAGTTTGTTGCAGTAAAGGACTCGTTTGGAGAAAGTGGTACACCCGAACAATTAATGATAAAATATGGTCTTGATACACTAAACATAATCGCTGCAGCTAAAAAAGTTGTTGTCAGAAAGTAGTGATAATGTACAGTTAATTTATTAAAAAAAGTTAACCACTTAGTATAATTTGCTAAGAAAAATATTATATACAAACCTTGTGAAAAATAAAAAAACAATAGCTGCTATTATCGCAATATGTGCTGTCGTTTTTAGTTCTGTAACCTACTCACAGGTAATTGAAAATGGTTGCGACACCGTAAAAATTGAAGCTCCCGCTTATTTAGTCCTAAACGACACATCCATTCAGGTAAATAACGATAGCACCGCAATAATTTGTAAAGCATATATTGTACTGACAAAAAAAAATGGTTACGCATTATATTCAAAGCTTATTGGCGAATCGCAAAAGCACCATCTTGTTAGTAAACTTTTTCAGTTGCTTATAGCATCAAGCACACAGGATACTATGCTTCTTAATAGACAGATTATGGCAGCTGAGGAGGCATACACACAATATTCAGGTAAAGTAATTAGAAGTATTAAAATTCAAATACTTAAACCTTTTGGTCCTTCAATAAGCGACACTAACCTACCTGTTGTTTCTACTTGGGGGAAAGCTTTGAACAATTCGCATATCAACACGCACAAAAGTATTATTAAGCGTAAATTATTATTTACCGAAAATGATACGGTAAACCCACTTGAGCTGGTTGAGAATACTAGAAATTTAGCTAATTTACCATACTTACAAGATGCTACAATTATTGTAAACAATGTTGCCGGCGATTCTGTTGATGTTCTTATTCTTGTAAAAGACAAATTTCCATGGCTTCCGGCTATCGAAGTTTACGATATAAATAAATTCTCGGGTTATTTAAAAAACGTAAACCTGATGGGGCTGGGGCAATCGGTTGGTGCCGGCTTAACATTCGACAGTAAAAGCTCACCGCGTTTGTTTCTTTCGGATGTAAACTACTATGTTGACAACATATACAAACAAATTAGCGGAGGTGCAAATTATCACATTTCAAATAATGAACAAGAGTACCAGATACTATTGAACCGAGATATTATTCCACTTAGCATTCGCCTCGGTGGGGGGCTTGAGCTTTCACAAACTGAACAAAATATTGTAACCGACCCTACTGATATTGATAAAAGTGCTTGGTTTTTTAAATACGATTACTTTGAAATATGGTCGTCGTATTTATTTTATAAAACAACAACTCGTTACAATAAAACAGACGATCATTTATACATCGTTCCTGGTGTTACACTAAATAGACGTAATTACTTGTACCGACCTTACGTATCGGTTGATAGCAATAGCATGTTTAATAATTATACTAATATGTTAACCAATGTTGCACTTGTTAAGCAAAGTTATTACCGTACAAATTTTTTAAAGAATTTTGGGAAAGCAGAGTACCTGCCGTATGGTTTTCAGATTAGCATTACGGGAGGATACTCATTGTACGAATATTCAAACAACCCATATTTAGGAGTTAGAATGGCTGCCACTAAACATGTTACAGACTTAGGTTATGTTTTTGCCGATTTTGAAATAGGCTCTCATTTTTCTGATAAACTTGAGCAAGGAGCTTTACATGGAAATTTATCATTTTTATCAAGTTTGCGCAAAAAAGGACGATACCGCTATCGTTTATATTCAAAAATAGACTACACAACAGGAATTAACAGAGTTACCAACGATTTAATATATCTTGGCGAAGACTATGGCTTTATTGGAATGAACAAGAAAGCCTGGTATGGTCAGCAACGACTGTTTATCGAGATGGATGTAATCTCATACACTCCGTGGTATTTATTTGGATTTCGGTTTGCCGCATTTGCCTTTGGCAGTCTGGGTGCGCTCGGTAGCAACACTCACAGTATTTTTGTAAATCAGATTTTAAGTTCGGTTGGAGTTGGCTTATACGTTCGAAATGATTTCCTTGCCATTAGCTCGTTGCAGGTAAGGGTTGCATATTTCCCGGTTACACCTATTGGTATATCGCATATTGGCATTTCTTTTTCTACATTTGGTTTATTGTCATCACTTAATTTTCTTAGCACTAAACCACATATTGTTGAGTATCAGTAGAATATTGTGCTTTCATACAATTATTATTATATCATAATTTAAGTGTCCGCCTAAAAGCAAACACGTATGTTTCGAGTTAAAATTTTCATAACATTCGTACAAATATCGTCAAAAGAAAAGACCTCATCATACAGATGCTATACAGTACCCGGTAACAGTGTACTTGCTTCGTTGAGAGAATAGTTATAAACTTAAATGGTCTTTGCAAGAAAACGCCAAATACTG
>CAZGWS010000051.1:0-15915 GCA_964528805.1 uncultured Lentimicrobiaceae bacterium
AGGCAAGATCCTAAAAAAATAAATGACCCGAAAAGAAAGCCCAGCAGGTAACAATGTATATAATTTATGGCGGATGATGTGCTAAATTTGAGTATTTTTAGATATAAATAAACATCGGTGCAAGTTAAAAGTTTGCCTTTGGAAGAGTACGGATTCAAAATGGAATTTCCCGAAAACGGCCGGTCGGCTTATCACCCGAAAGTATTACTCAATCTGTATATCTACGGATACCTGTAATTTTACGGCTCTTTACCACAAAGGCTATCATACCGGAAGTGAATTTAAGCAAGCCAACGATTTAGGCATCGAAGTGATGGTAGCCATTCCGGGGCTCGCTTCTCAGACACCGAATCCTGCCTATAATGTTGAAAACTTTACCTATTCGGAAAAGGGCGATTTTTACTTATGTCCACAAGGAGAGAAACTTACTACGCCAGAAACCTGATATAAAACACGAACCTATTATTTTAAACGTTACACCACCAGAGCTTGTATGAACTGCCCGGTGAAAGAGTAATGCACCAAAGCCAAATACGGAAAAGGAATTCAAAGAAGCGAATACCGGCATTACATTAACAGTAATAAAGAACGTATTGAGCAAAACAAAAATTATTACCGAAAGCGACAGGCAATTGTTGAGCACCCTTATGGCATCATCAAACGGCAATGGGGATTTAGTTACATCCTTACAAAAAAGTACAAACAAAGAGCCGATGTTGGGTTGATGTTCGCAGCTTACAATCTCAGAAGAATAATCAATATTATCGGAAAAGATGCCTTCAGCAAGTATCTAAGAGTACTTGTCTTTTATTTTTCATTAATAATTTATCAATTCAAAGCCATTTTAAGCCGTTTTAAAGAATCCTATTTAAAACACAATCCAATCCTGATAATATTGGAATATTCCTCAAATCGAATTACATTTACCAAATAATTAACCCTAAAGGCAGGTTTTTAGACGGACTGGCGTTGGCATCCCTAATCAATTCTATTTGTTTTCAAGTAAAAAATTTTCAATTACCTCAGGAAAGTACTCATACTCCAACATATGTATCTTTTCTGCAAGGCTGTCGGGAGTATCATTAGCATCAATGCCTACTTCCATTTGAAAAATTATTTGCCCATCATCATAGTTTCTGTTTACTTTATGAATTGTGATCCCCGATTTGCTGTCGCCGGCAGAAATAACAGCCTCATGAACCCTCATACCGTACATACCCTTGCCACCATAATTGGGTAGCAAGGCCGGGTGGATATTAATAATTTTATTAGGATAATTACGAATTAACGCATCAGGAACTAACCACATAAATCCGGCGAGTACAATTAAATTGGTATTATATTGTTCAATAATCTTCAGTAGTCTTTTGGTATTAGTAAAATCATCACGACTAAGTAACTGTACATCAACAAACAATGAATGAGCTCGTTTTATAACACCGGCTTTATTATTATTTGTAAAAACAACATTCACCTGAGCAGTGGGGCTATCATCAAAGTACTTAATTATTCGTTCGGCATTTGAACCATTTCCTGAGGCAAAAATTGCAATATTTTTCATGATACGAAAGTTTAATTTTATGTTGCTTATGTTCTGTAAACAAGCGATGTTAATTATTGCCTACAAGAAAACTCATCATTTTCAAGTCTTTGATAAGAAAGCGTCAAAGACAATGCTTTCGAAGTTTTTGGATTCAATGAGTTTACGAATTGTAGTTGACTGATTCAAAAACGAGAATAACACAGTATTTGGTGTTTTCTTGCAAAGACTAATTAAGGCATTGACACCATAGTTTACAACTGCAAAAATAAATCAATACTATAATATAAGGAGAGTTAAAAAATATTTTTCAATAACTAACTAAAATCAGCAAACAAATTCAGTATTACGAAACAAATAATATACGATTGACAACTAAAAATAATCTATCTTAAATTGCAATGTGTCAGATAGTAACAGCATATAAATCAGTAATAAGAAAGGGTTAATTTAAAATAGTTTATTTTTTTTGGTTTTTATTACATAAATACCGTTCTTTGCACATAGTTTAACCAAAAAATATAGAAATGTCAGATGTACGTTCAAAAGTAGTAAGCATTATTGTTGATAAGCTTGGAGTAGAAGAGAGTGAAGTAACTAATGAAGCAAGCTTCACCAACGATCTTGGTGCAGATTCTCTTGATACAGTTGAATTGATTATGGAATTTGAAAAAGAATTCAATTTATCAATTCCTGATGAAGAGGCCGAAAAAATTGAAACAGTTGGAAACGCTGTAAGTTACATAGAAGAACATCAGTAATAAAACAATTTTATGGAGTTAAAGCGAGTTGTAATAACAGGACTTGGGGCGATAACTCCAATTGGCAAAAATGTTAATGATTATTGGACTGCTCTGCTTGCAGGAGTAAGCGGAGCAGCACCAATAACGCTTTTCGACGCTTCTAAGTTTAAAACTAGATTTGCGTGTGAAATAAAAGATTTTAATGCCTTGGAGTATTTCGATCGTAAAGAAGCACGAAAGCACGATCGTTACGCACAATTTGGATTAATAGCTGCACAGCAAGCCATTAATGATTCAGGGTTACTTGAAGATTCGTCAATTGACCGTAATCGTGTTGGCGTTATTTGGGCATCCGGTATTGGTGGACTAAGCACTTTCCATCAATCGGTTACCGAATATAACAATGGAAATGGAACCCCTAGGTTTAATCCATTTTTTATACCTAAAATGATAGCAGATATTGCAGCAGGACACATCTCCATCAAAAATGGATTTCGAGGACCTAATTTTGCTACTGTAAGTGCCTGTGCATCATCTGCAAACGCCTTAACAGATGCTTATAATTATATCCGTTTAGGTAAGGCTAATGCATTTGTTACTGGGGGTTCAGAAGCAGCAATTACAGAAAGTGGTGTTGGCGGATTTAATGCTATGCATGCAATTTCTACACGAAATGATGACCCTAAAACAGCTTCACGACCATTTGACAAAGACCGTGATGGTTTTGTGATGGCAGAAGGTGGCGGTGGTGTTATTTTTGAAGAGTTGGAACATGCTCTTGCTCGAGGTGCTAAGATTTATGCCGAAGTTGCCGGCGCAGGTCTGTCCGGCGATGCCTTTCATATGACATCTCCTCATCCCGAAGGCTTGGGTGCACAACTTTGTATGAATGCTGCAATTGAAGATGCCGAATTAAGTCCTGACGTTATTGATTATATTAATACACACGGTACATCAACGCCAACAGGCGATATTGTTGAACCTAAAGCAATTATAAATCTTTTTGGCGAACATGCTTATAAAATGAATATTAACTCTACAAAATCAATGACAGGTCATTTACTTGGCGGTGCCGGTGCTGTGGAGTCAATATCGACAATCCTGTCTGTTAAAAATGACATAATTCCTCCTACAATAAATCATTTTACTGATGACCCAAAAATTGATAGTAAACTTAATTTTACTTTTCATACTGCTCAAAAACGTGTTGTTAATTATGGTATGACTAATACTTTTGGGTTTGGTGGTCATAATGCATCACTTATATTCAAGAAGTTTGCAAAATAAAACTTCCTAACATTGCCTATTTGTAATAAATTTCGAGCTTATTTTTCTGCTGATAAAGACCTTTATCAGGCAATTAATAATATTCTTGGTTATTACCCTTCAAATATCCACCTGTATAAGTTAGCCTTTAGGCATAAATCGGCTTCCAAAAAAAAGCTTAACGGAATACGGTTAAATAACGAAAGACTTGAATATCTTGGGGATGCTGTAATTAGTTCAGTAATTGCCGACTTTTTATTTCGCACCTTTCCATATAAAAATGAGGGCTTCTTAACCGAAATGCGCTCTAAAATTGTTAGCCGTGCCTCTCTTAACAAGTTATCAATAAAACTTGGGCTGAACCAATTAATATTGATGGGTTCTCCACGTAATTCAAGATCTAAATCTGTTGGCGGTGATACCTTTGAAGCTCTTATCGGAGCAATGTATCTCGACAAGGGCTACCGTAATACTAAAGAAATTATAATCAAACGTATTGTAAATGTTCATTTTGATATTGAACAACTGATAGCATCTGAAATTAGTTATAAAAATAAGCTTAACGAGTGGTCGCAAAAACAAAAGCGGAATATCGTCTTTAACGTAGAACGGGAAATAGTAGTGGAAAAGCATAAAAAGCAATATCTTGTCGCTGTTATTATTGATAATGAGATATTTGCAAGAGCTCAGGATTATTCGATTAAAGGGGCTGAAAATCTTGCTGCTGAAAAAACATGGGCTATTTTACAAGATAAAGCTGTAGGTACAAAATAATATGAAACCAAATTCATAAATTGTTATTACTTTTAGCCTCTAATTATTCAATTTAAACTATGTGGAAAAAAGTATTACTGTTATCGGCATTTATTATTAACCTACACGGTATTAACGCTCAGATTTTTACTAAGGCAGAAACTACTTTTGTAGGTGTAATGCAGCCTGTTACAACCTGGTATAAATATGGTAGTTCAAATAAATTAGCTGCATATCTATCAGGAGATTACTATCGTAAAAACTCACATTACGTTGTTTCACAAACTAATACCTACATCAGTAAATATAAATTCAAACATGTTTTAAACAATTTGCCTGCGCTTTACGCCGGTGATGCTGCTAGTGCTGATTTTGATGGCGATGGTAATGAAGACATAATTGCAACTGGCATTACAAGTGATAATCAATTACTTATGAACTTGTACCGTAATAATGGCTGGAGTAACTTTACTAAAGTCAATCAAAGTTTTACACCGGTATCCGATGGCTCTGTTGAGTGGGGCGACTACGATAATGATGAAGATCTTGATATACTGGTAACCGGAAAGCTGTTTAATAATCAACTTTCAACATTTATTTATAGAAACGATAACGGAATGTTTTCAAAAAAGGATATAGGGGTGCCGGGCGTTTACAACGGCAATGCCACTTGGGGTGATTATGATAATGATGGTGATTTGGATATATTAATAACAGGAAACGCAGGAGGAAAACCATATACAGATGTTTATAAAAATGAAGATGGTAAGTATAGCAGAATAAAACAGCAATTTATTCCACTTATGAATAGTGCCGGGGCTTGGGGCGATTTTGACAATGATGGATATATTGATTTTATCGTTAGTGGTGAAACTTCTAATGGCTATCCTGTTTGTGTTATTTATAAAAATCAATCAGGTTCGTTTTTCAAACAAGTTGCCGTTTCGATACGACCTTTGCAAGGATGCAGCATCGACTTAGGCGATTATGATAATGATAATGATTTAGATATATTAATAACAGGTGAATCGTTAGAGCGTTCCTACACTGATGTTTATGAAAACAAATCGGGATTATATTTTGAAAATATTAATGCAGGTTTACCGGGTGTGGCAGATGGTAATGCGTTGTGGGGCGATTTTGACCATGATGGTGATTTGGATATACTATTATCAGGATTGACAATTTGTTATGACTTTGTTAGTGATATTTACATAAATTCTATTAACCCTCCACCTAAAAAGGAAGTAGTAGCCAATCACATCTTTATTAATTCACCAATGCCTGACACAAAAATAGGTCCATATTATTACTACGTTTTTGCATCATGTTATTGCGATCCAACCGGCGGTGGCAATAATGCTTACCACATGTACATAAGTAACGTTCATCTTCAACACAAAAGATATGAGCTTAACTACAAGTTTAATGAATTGCTGGTAAAGCATGATCAAAACTGGGGAGAAACTGACAGCGGATACCGTACATCAAACGGATTTAAAACAGAAAAAGAAGCTAACATATCCAGAAAACAGGTTATTGAATCATATAAATCCACTAATTTTATTATTCACAAATTAAATTGGTGATAAACTATATGTTGGAACAGGAACCATATTAGTTCTATTTTAGTAAAATACTTTAGTGCGGTTATTTAGGGCAAGGAATTGCACGATGGAAGTTCCATTTATCTTCGCCATTAGTATCCTAAACAAATTCCAAGTCCGCATGCTGTGTTTACAAGAGCATTATTTTTTGTTACAAGATTTGGCTTCGCAATGGCATCCTTTAGTGGAACGGCAATAAAATCAGGATGACGATACGCAACCATTTTGCCAAAATCGCCTGCAATTGCAAGTTCCATTGCTTTAACTCCCATTTGAGCAGACAACACCCTGTCATACGCAATTGGAATACCACCACGCTGAAGATGACCTAATATTGTCTCACGCATATCATGTGCAAACCCTGCTTTGGTTAGTTGATCTATCAACTGCCTCGAAACACCACCAAGTTTTATATTTTCATAACCTATTTCACAATTTTCTTTAAAAACAACATTCCCGTTTATGGGATATGCACCTTCTGAAATAACAACAACCGCAAATCCGCGATCATTATGAAACCTCCTGTCTAAAGCTTGTTTTACCTTTGTAATATCATACGGAATCTCAGGAATCAAGCACACTTCGGCTCCTCCTGCAACGGCAGCATTTAACGCAATCCACCCTGCATTTCTACCCATTACTTCTAACACAAACACACGATTATGACTTGCTGCAGTTGTTACCAATTTGTCAACAGCTTCGGTAGCTATTTGTACTGCTGTTTGAAAACCAAAAGTAGTATCAGTACTGCTTAAATCATTGTCAATTGTTTTTGGAACGCCAATAATATTCAATCCTTTCTCGTATAAACGCTGAGAAATAGATTGAGAGCCATCGCCACCAATATTAATAACAGCATCAATATTCATATATCTAAGCCTGCGAATCATCTCATCCGATCTGTCATCGGTTGACCAAATACCGGCATTATTCTTTACCGGCCATGCAAACGGACCTCCTTTGTTGGTAGTCTCAAGTATTGTACCTCCCTGGAAATGAATGCCTGCAACTTTCTTGTTATCGAGTTCAACAATTTCCATGGGCTCTCTAAGTACTCCGTTAAAAGCCTGAATACTTCCCAACACCTCCCAATCAGGTTCTTCTGAGGCTCTATGCACAATTGCCCTTATTACAGCATTTAATCCGGGGCAATCTCCTCCTCCGGTAGCTAAAAGTACTCGTTTCATAATTTATTTATTTTTTGTAAAACTATAATTCATTAAACTAAATCTATCTCAAAATAATTTATTATAAAAAATAATTTGCATTAATTGGCACAACTGCTTGACTTATGCGGTAATAATATTGAAGTAATTATACTCACCAAAATTATACATAGAACTATTAATAATGAATGCATTGTACTTATTTCATAGAAGCCATGAATGAGCATTTTAACACCTATAAATACTAATAGCACAGCTAATCCAATTTTCAAAAAGCTAAATTTTTCGATTATTGACTCAACCAAAAAGAAAAGAGAACGCAGACCGATAATAGCAAAAATATTTGAAAAATATACAATATACGGATCATGCGTTATTGAGAATATTGCAGGAACCGAATCGACAGCAAAAATAATATCTGTAAACTCAATAACTAACAGAACAATAAACATAGTAGTAACGAAAATACGCCCATTCTTTTTTAGAAAAAATGAAGCACCTTTATACCCCCTGTCAACGTTAAATAATTTAGACGATAAAACTACAATTTTATTATTTGTTATATCAATTATCTCTTCTTTGTTTCTTTCAACAAACATTTTTATACCCGTTATAACCAATAAAATACCAAAGCCATAAAGAATCCACGAAAACTGCTGCACAAAGGTTGCAATAGTAAAAATAAACAGGAAGCGCATAATTATTGCACCCAGAATTCCCCAAAAAAGAACCTTATGGTAATATTTTTTCTCAAGACCAAAAGAGTAAAACACTAATATTATTACAAAAATATTATCAACTGACAGGGCATATTCTATTAAATAACCGGTAATAAATTCTATTCCAAGATTATGCCGGTAAGCATTAGTTAGTGCACTAAAGTTGTTTGTTGAAATATTAATTGGATGATTATATTTTACAATAAGCTGCTTTAGCTCTTCAATATTTTGCGGATCATGAATTTTATCACCAAACAAGTAAATAACCCCCCAAAACAAAAGTGCCATCGACACCCATAATACTGTCCATAGTAGGGCACTCTTAAAACTAACAGCTTTTACTTCCTTATTAAAAATACCAATATCAATAAACAGCATCAGTATAATAAATATCAAAAAGCTGCCAAATATTAATATTTCATGTAAGTGCATATATTTATTAATGGTTAAATGTTGTATAAAACGACGCCAAAAATACTTAAAGTTTGGGTAATCTCGGTCAAGAAATTTAAATGAAAATTAATTCAGCCAACCCATAACTTAAGGCAAGTTCCAATTACATATAAAAATACTATATCTTTGGGTCATTCGTAAAACTATGGAAAAATTATCAGTTATTATAATAACGTTTAATGAAGAAAAGAACATAAAGCGATGCTTAACGTCTGTGCAAGATATTGCAGATGAGATTATTGTATCCGATTCTTATTCCACAGATAACACAAAAAATATTTGCGAAGAATTTAATGTAAAATTTTATCAAAATAATTGGTTAGGGTATTCAGAACAAAAAAATACTGCAAATAGAATAGCCTCTAACAATCTCATTTTTTCAATTGATGCCGACGAAGCCCTTACAGATAAGCTTAAAAAATCAATAGCCGAAATTAAATTATCAGCAAATAAACAAACTGCATATAAAGTAAATCGGTTAACAAATTATTGTGGTAAGTGGATACACCATTGTGGTTGGTATCCTGATACTAAATTAAGAATATGGTTTAAAGATGAGGGAGAGTGGCATGGAGAACTTCACGAGAAGGTCGTTTTCCGGAACAGACCTAATACGGTACTTCTTGACGGAGATTTGCTCCATTACTCGTATTATAATCTTGAAGATCATTTAAAGCAAATTGATAAATTTACCGGTATTGCTGCTGAAGAATATTTAAAAAAAAATAAAAAAGTAACATTGATAAAATTATGGTTTAGTCCTGTTGTAAAGTTTATACGCGATTATTTACTTTTGCTTGGCTTTTTAGATGGTAAAAGCGGATTTAGGATTTGTTACTTATCAGCCTACGCTACATATATTAAATACATGAAGTTGAGAAAAAAATATCATAGTAAAGATTAAAATTTATGATAGGAAGGTGTTAAATAAAAATAGCTGTAAAAATTGATTGAACTAAAAAAAAATATCAGGTCGAAGAATAATAAAAACTTCTCTATCATTATCCCAACATGGAATAATTTGGGATATTTAAAACTGTGTATTAACAGTTTACGCTCAAATTCATCATTCAACAATCAGATACTTGTTGCTGTTAACGAGGGCAACGATGGCACAGTTGAGTGGCTCGAGAAACAAAAGGACATTGATTATATTTCTTCTTCAAAAAATCTCGGGGTATGCCTTGCCGTTAATGCTTGCCGACCATATGTCAGCACAAATTATATTGTATATTTAAATGATGATATGTACGTTTGCCCGGGGTGGGACAAAGAGTTACATAACGAAATAAAGAAACTCAACACCAACTATTTCTTTTTATCGGCAACACTAATTGAACCCAAAAAAAATACAAACCCAAATTATGTTGCTGTAATAAAAGATTTTGGCGACTCACTCGAAGCATTTAATGAGCAGCAACTATTATCAGAGTATGAAAAGCTTCACATGAGTAACTGGAGAGGTAGCTCGTGGCCACCAAATATTGTACACATTAACACATGGGATTTAGTTGGAGGATATAGTATTGAATTTACACCTGGTATGTATTCTGACCCCGATTTTTCGATGAAACTATGGCAGGCAGGTGTACGAATAATGTACGGAGTTGGAAAAAGTAAAGTTTACCATTTTGGTGAAAAAACAACAGGCAGAGTTAAAAAAAATATAGGAAGTACTACTTTTCTATTTAAATGGGGAATAACAGCACGCACATATTACTCTAATTACCTTCAGTTGGGGAAAGAGTATAAAGGAAGTTATCCTGATAGTGTACAATTAAGTCTGCAATCAAAAATCAGGAATAAGTTGAAATTAATATTCAAAAGGTTCTAATATTTTTCAAAAGGTTCAATACAAAAATTGTATATTTGACTTCCGAACAAAAAAACATAGCTTCAGCAAATATTTAAAAAGGTAAACAATGGCATTTGTAAAATCGGTACTAAACTGGTGGCTTAAAAAGCGAACACATCAAATTGAATTATTCAAAAAGTACCCCTTTGATGTTCAAGAAGAAGTATTTAAAAAACTAATTTCTACTGCACGCGACACCGAATGGGGTAAGAAATATGATTACCGCAGCATTAATTCCGTTTCTGATTATCATAGCAGAGTTCCTGTTAGCACTTATGAAGACCTTAAACCACTGATAGACAGGTTACGTAAGGGAGAACAAAATATTCTTTGGTCCGAGGAGATTAAACTATTTGCAAAATCATCAGGCACAACTTCAAGCAAAAGTAAATTTATACCCGTAAGTAATTCGGCTCTTGATGAATGTCATTTTAAAGGAGGCAAAGATATGCTGGCAATATATCTAAGCTTATATCCCAACTCGGAGCTTTTTGAGGGAAAGAGTCTTGTAATGGGAGGCAGCAGAGACATACTTGAAATAAGCAATACAACAGTTATTGAAGGCGATCTGTCGGCAATATTAATGCAAAATTTACCGTTTTGGGCTCAATTTATGCGCACACCTTCTCTTTCAATTGCTTTGATGGATGAGTGGGAAAATAAACTTGCTTTGATGGTTGAGTCAACCATGCAGCATGATGTACGAGGTATTTCGGGCGTACCCTCTTGGATGTTGGTGCTGCTTCGTAAAGTGCTTGAGAAGTCGGGCAAGCAAAACATACATGAAGTATGGCCAAATTTAGAAGTGTTTTTTCATGGTGGAGTAAACTTTGAGCCTTATCGCAAGCAGTATAATAACATTATTGATAGCGAGAAAATGGTATATTCAGATACATATAATGCTTCGGAAGGATTTTTTGGAATTCAAGACCAAATTGAAAGTACTGATTTGCTGTTGATGCTCGACTACGGGGTTTTCTACGAATTTATTCCGGTAAGTGAATTTGAATCTGAAAAACCACAGGTTATAGGGTTGGCAGATGTTAAATTGGGCGTAAATTATGCTCTTGTTATTAGCACAAATGCAGGACTTTGGAGGTATCAGATTGGAGATACGATAATTTTTACGTGTTTAAGTCCTTTCAGAATACAGATTACCGGCAGAGTACAAAATTCAATAAACGCTGTTGGTGAAGAACTTATAATTGACAATGCTGAAAAAGCCCTCACTATTGCTTGCTCCAAAACGGAAGCTCAAATTAGTGAATATACAGCAGCACCTCTGTTTTCTGATAACGTAGTTGTACATCAATGGTTAATAGAGTTTGAAAAAGAGCCAAACAATCCTGATTTTTTTAATGATGTTTTTGATAACGCACTAAAATCGCTTAACTCTGACTATGAAGCTAAACGATATCACGACTTAGTGCTGAAAAAGCCTGAAATTATAAGTCTTAAAAGGGGTACTTTTTACAAATGGATGAAAAACAGGAATAAACTTGGTGGACAAAATAAAGTTCCAAGGTTATCAGGTAACCGAAAATATGTTGTTGATATATTAAAGATACAGCTGCAAAGCTAAACTTTTGCAACCGCATCTTAAATAACCTACTGTTTAGTTATCTGATTTTTTACCAAGTAAGGCAATCTCATCGGCAACAATTTCCGTAAAATATTTGGTATTACCATCCTGATCGTCCCACGAGCGGTAAGTAATCTTCCCGGAAATTGCTACTTCTTGCCCTTTCTTCAAATATTTATCGGCAATAGTTGCTGTCCCTCCCCAAGCTGTAATCTTATGCCATTGCGTATCTGTTACACGCTCGCCATTCTTATCTTTATAATAATCAGATGTAGCGAGTGAGAATTTTACCATGGTTTTGTTGTCGCCAAAAGTTCTTTTTTCAGGATCATTTCCTAAATGTCCAATTAGGTGTACTGAATTTCTTAAAGTTGTCATAATAGTAATTTTAGTTAGTTAAAAAATGTGTTGATTATTATTTTCATCATGCGTAATCACTTAAGTAGAAAGAAAAATAGTTCTACTCGTTGTAATTATTTTGCAAACATACAGCAGTCAAAATCGGTGAGTCGTATAATAAGCATTTACTTACGTTAATATACGTATATAAACGTATATAAATAGATAACATATTAACGTTTAAGTAGATATGAAAACAACAAGTTTATGATAAAAAGTGAATTTTATAGCTTATTTACATATTTTTTGTACGGAACCAACGGCAATATTATTGGCAACGATTTAATTTTTCAATATAAATTTTATACTTAAGCTAACTTACCGGAATAAAATATGGTAGTGATTTGTCTAATATCAAAACGAATAAAATTTAAACATATGAAAAAAGTAACATTAATATTAGCAGTACTAACAATAGGCGCAATGGCAACCTATTCGCAAAACGACAATCGTAAAGAAACGAGATCTAAGGTACTGCAATACTTTGAGAAAAACATTTTCCCAACTATTGAGAAGCAACAAACAAAGTATTATGGTAAATTATCGGATGCTGAAAAACAAGAGCTGAAAGTAGTAAAAGAAAAAATAAGGGCTAATGAAAATGGCAATATGCCAATGAAAAATAGGGGATCGAAAGCCGGTAATCATAAAGCCTGGCGCAGGAATTGCAACAATGCATTTTCTCCGGAGGTTAGAAAAATAACTGAAGCACATCCTAAATTGAATAAGTCGTATATGAATATTATTGAGAAAAAGAAACAAGCTTGGATTACTGATATAATGAAGATTCATGAGGAAAACGGTTGCCCGAATATGGACAAAACAAATATTAGAACACGAATTGAAACTATGATGACAAATATGTCAAATCCTGACTGGCTACTAATTTGGGATTCGTATAGTCCACAAATGAAACATTTTATGGGTACTGCACCTCATAATAATATGAATATGAGGGGGCAAAAGCAAGAAAATCGAGAGCTTCGTACAGAAATTAAGTCGTATGCAATTAACAATATTATTCCTGTTATTGCTAAGGAACGCAGCGACTTTAACAAAGTTCTTAGCAGTAAAGAAAAACTAATTATTGATGAGGCACGCCAAAAAGTTCAAGCAAGAAGAAAAACGTTTAAAGCACAGCATCAAGGTAACAATTTTAATGCTAACAAACCTGCCTGCAATTCTACTTTTGACAGTAGTATGCGTGCTGAAATGCAAGAAAGCATGGCTGCTGTACGAGAAATTGCTATTGCACATGATGCAGAAATAAAAGCAAGTATTGCCAAGATAAGAAATCACGAAAGTGAATGGAAAAATGGTATAATCGAAATATCAAAAAAGAATAATCAGGATCCTCAACAGACAATGAGTAAAATCAAACAAAGAATGAATAAATTTCACACCCCGGTTTCATTTTTACTTTTTAATCCGGATAAAATAAATGAATCAATATTTTTTAACTCCCGCAAAGGTTAAAATGCTACCTGAAATCGCATTTGAAAAATATTTGCTATTCCAATATTTTTAACATCTGTGTAAACATAATTAAAAGCAATTTTTACAGCAGGGTTCAAATACCAATTAATACCACCGGTTATTGCGTTCATAATTCCACCGTTAACATCCGTATCATTAAGATTAACATCTGAGTATCTGATTGATAACTCAATGGCCCCAAAACCACCATCCTGTCCAAAATTCTTTTTTGGAGTAACTCTGTCAAAAGTGGTTTTGGAGGTTACATAATTTTTATGTTCACCTGTTATAAACCAGCTAATTGTGCCATAATATGCAAAGGCACTATATATTGGATTAGTTAATGTAGAGGTTGCAGATGGTTTAATATATGACACCGTAAACTCGCTTTCAAAAGATAAGGTTTGTTTAATAAATAGGAATTCGGTATTTAGATTATTAGTATTTTTAACATAGTCAAATGTGGCTTTCAGATATACCGGCGCCAAATGAGCTTCGGGGCGAAAACTGTACAATAGCTTTTTATTGTCTTGGTATCTGTATTCGTACGATGCTCCTATGTGCAGTACTTTGTATCCGTACTCTACATTATAAACAGGAAGCCCTGTTATCCTAAATACCAAATTATATTTGTTTCCTACATACCTTCCGGTGTTATCTGAAGGGTAAAAATTACCAGCGTACACCGATAATCGTTTATTAAAATATTGATTAAAGATCATAAATCCCAGATCTCTATCGTTATCAAAGACACTTGCCAACGGTCGCTCCATATCAGTAATATATTTCGAACTTGTTAGCATTGTAAGCCCAAATGGTACTTTAAAATTACCAACTTGTATGTTGCCAACTACTGGCAACTTTGTTAGCCTGATGTATGCATCTTTGACAACAGTTTTTGATCCTGCAAAATCAACCTGAAGTTTAAATTTTATATTTTTATAGATTGTACCCGATGTATAGAATCTTGCTCTCCGAAGTTCAGCACCATTATGTGCGTCAAAATATTTATTTAACGAATCATCTTGATGTATCCACATAATATCATACTGTATTCGCCCTCCCATTTTTATTTTAAAATTTCCATCATGGCTATCAATCTTTAGTCCATTATCCCAGTAAACATTAAAGTTTTTAAGATCTTGACTGTTAGCTTTAAAAATAAGTAATCCAAAAAGTAAAGCTAAATATATTTTTATCATGCTATTTCAGTTTTGCCTTTAAATAAACAGGATTATGATCGCTATATTTAAATTTCAAATCAATAACTTTAACATCAATAATATCTATATTGGGAGAAAGCAAATAATAATCAAGACAGGTAGTTGTATTTTCACCAATTACGTATGGTTTGTTATTGCTTCTGTTAGTAGGGGCACTATTGTTGTAAGCCCAATGCCATCCTTTGGGCATAAAGTTGGCATTCATTTTAACTTTTGAAGGAATAAATTTATGCTTATTATAGTCGCCGCCGGGTTCATAGCCCGGAGGGTTTTGATTCCAATCGCCCCCTACTATTACATAGTTACCTTTGCTAAATTCGTTGAGTGCCACTTTTTTAAGAATTTGTAATTCTTTGATACGGAGCACACTATCGTAAACGTATGCAGAATTATGCGTGTTAATAACTACCAAATCTTTCCCGCTACCGGTTGGATATCTGTTTAACAGGAAACATCTATCAAGTAAAAACAGCTTATCGGGCCAAGATGCAATTAATGGATAGGCATATCTGACGGCTTCCTCGGGAGCAAAATCAGAAAACGTCATCAGTCCGGCTTCAACATAACCCATAGGTTCATAAACTGGCACAGGTACATATTGTACCATGTAGTTTTTTGCAAAAACTCCATAGCTGCCACGCTTTGCATCAGTAATCATTGCTACTTCGTTCTTATGGTAGCTTCTTTTTGCTTTTACGTCAACTTCCTGTAACATCCAAAAGTCGGTAGTATCATTGCTTACAATAAAATCAATAATATTATTTAAGTATTTATCAGATAACTTTTTTGAAGGTCGAACTTGCTCACCACCATCATAAAAAAAGTCCATTTCTTGCCCAAGACCGGCATAGCCAATATTCCAATCTATCAGCGATAGCGTATCTTTAGTAAATTTTTTAATACTGTTATTATCACTTTTAGCAACAATAACTTCAACCGGCTCGGGTTTATAATCTGTTATTGTAATATAGGCTACAAATCCAACAAAAATGATAACAGCAAAGAGCAATACCCATCCGATAATTTTCAATAAAAGTTTAATAATCCGCCACATAATTTTTTTTTTGGAAAAGTAAATAATTTTATTCAATTAGCAACAATTATATTACTATAAAGTTAATTTTTACTATTAC
>CAZGWS010000052.1:0-4441 GCA_964528805.1 uncultured Lentimicrobiaceae bacterium
AGGGCAATAACAAGCCACAGTTCATACAATGTTGCTGACACAAATGCCGAGATAATAAATATTGAAGAAAGCAGTACAATAATTTTTGTTGAAATCCTATTTGTTCCTGTTTCAATTTCCTTTTTCACAAGCGCAATTCCCGACCAGAAATAAGGAAACAGCAATAGCAATACCGACAGAGTAACAGTAATGTTAAAAGCAGTTGCAATACCACTACCCATAAGCATTAGCAACACTTCGAGTATTGACATAATTATACCGTTAATAATTAGCCCCTTGCTGTTTATTCCAAATTTATTTGTGTAAGAATATGCTTTTGGCAAAAATCCGTTATCAGCACTTGTTTTTGCAGCACTTGCCGATGACAGATTCCAAACAAGGAAGCTGGCAAGACATGCAATTGCCATTATTATTGAAACGACTTCGCCTGCAATTTTTGAATGAAAGATATGCTCAATGGAAAGTGCAAATGACGCCGGAGCATCTTGCAGCTCTTTAACTTTAAACATCCCTTCGAGTACAGTTGTTGAGGCAATATAAATAATTGCAACAATGATAAAACCAATGATTGTTGCAACAGGCACAATCTTTTTCGGATTTTGAATAAGTGCGCTGTTATTAGCAACGCTTTCAACTCCTACATACGAAAATATAAGAACTGCAAAACCGCCCATTATAGCCATACCATCGGGTTTACCTGATACATTCCAGTTAGTTTTAAAAAGGGCTATGTCAAAATCGAACCATCCAGCAGTAGCGGTAATAATAACTGAAATAAGCAAAAGTGTTACAGTAATAGATACTATTTTAGTTATTATGCCCACACCTCGCAGTGAAAGAAAAACAAACAGCCAAATTAGTATCAAAACGGTTATACCAAGAAAAAATGAGTTTTTAAGTCCGGGGACAAACATCTCAAGATACCCTAAGCCTGCAATTAATATAGAGACGTTAGAAATAAGATTTCCATAGACATAAAACAGTCCGCTTTTTGCCCCTAAGACAGGATTTACATATGTAGCTAAAGCAGTTGGGCTGGGGTCGTCAAACATTGTGCCTGCCCTAACGTAAACGAGTGTTAAAAATAGCGCACCGGTTGTTACAAGTATAAATGAAATAAATGTTATCGACCCGGTTTGAGCCAACTGTTGAGGTAGTGCAATAATGCCACTACCGGCAAGGCTGGAAACAATTAAAAATATTGCACCAACCATACCTAATTTTTTTGCTTTTCCCATAATGAATTTTGTATGAACTTAGTAAAGACTTAAAAAAAGTTGTTAACGACTAATGCCCATAAAAAGGAGTTGTAATGGAGCACAGTAAGTTAAGAACTCCTCAAAGATAGTCTTTTTTGCTTTCAAATAAAGTTTGTGCCCATAATATTTGCCTATAAATTAGCATTGATTGGTGCGACTGTTGCATTATTCAATAAGAAACTCTATATTTGTAGGCATATAAATTTATTACATCCACACCTTAAAAATATTTTATTAATTAAACAAAATTAAAATGGCTAGAAAAAGAGATTATTCTTATGATGGCAGCGCAGTTATAAACGGTGCTGTAGGAAGCGACAAAGATTTTTGTATGGGTTACTTAAACCCAAATGCATCAGGAAACGGGTACATATCAACATTAAAGCTATCAGTTGGCAAAGTACGAGTTGATAACCTTGACGAGGTAACGGAAGGTATAGTGGCTTACGACAGATGTGAGTCGAATGACGCATATATTGGTGGAATTAACATGCTTACAGCTTCTTCATTTTGCGGCTTAAATGGTGCTGCCTGGGGTGTTGATCTTGCTGTAGCTGACAAACTGCGCGAAAATGTATTGTACAATCAAAAGTTACCCGGCGGAGGCAGCATACCTATTTATAATGTACACCCACTATTAGATGCAACCAACAGGCTGTTTGGTTCTGCAAAGCAGCAACGTTTTAATCCCATGCCGGGAGCTCATGTTGTATGTGCTAACAAAAGCATAACACAAAAGGGACCCATTTGGGTATGGTCGGTTATTGCTCTTACATTTCTTAAAGATCGCTCGAGCGGAGCCAACCTTTTTATTGAAGATGCAAACACATGTCCCGGCGACTGGAGCTACGAACAGGTTTATGAATTTATGATGAATACTCTTAAAAAAGTTACAAATAGTGTTGTACTATGTGGGCAGGATCAGGGGCTGGAATATAAAGAAACCTTTGCGGGATTTAAATTTTTATATGTACCTGAAAACTATGTAGGAAGCGCATTAACTTGTGGACCATACGTAACACTTGCTAAAGATGCAATACCGGAAAGTAAGCAAGCAAGTGATTTAATGAATATGACAATAGGTGAGTGGGAAAATGCTATTGATTTTGAACCACTTGACGAATTACCATTAGATCAGTGCGGATTTTTAGGACATGATGGTATTAAAAAAGAATATGGAATTACAAAGTAGTTTCCAGCAGCACGTATCTACTTAGCAGCTATTTAGTTAGCAGCTAATAAGTCTCCTTTAACCCCAATAAATTATAACGCTTTGTATTAATATGTAGGCATGTACTTATTTTTAGGAGGGTGCTTCATGCTCTACTATCAATTATTTCTTTCACACATAAAAACTTTAATACAATGGAAAAAAAGAATATTAAAAAGGCAACTATTGGTGTATTTACACTCGCAATGATAAATGTTGCAGCGGTACTCTCACTAAGAAACTTTCCTGCGTTAGCCGAATACGATTTATCATTAGTTTTTTATCTGTTAGTAGCTTCAATATTATTTTTTATCCCATCGGCACTCGTGTCAGCCGAATTAGCATCGGGCTGGCCACAGGCAGGGGGAGTGTATTTATGGGTAAAAGAGGCCTTTGGTCCGAAATATGGTTTTATAGCAATATTTATGCAGTGGGTAGAGAATCTCCCATGGTATCCTGCTGCTTTTGCATTTATGGCATCAGCAATCGCATACATGTTTGAGCCGTCGTTAGCCGGAAATAAGTATTTTGTGATAGGAATAATATGGTTAAGCATATGGGGTGCCACATTCCTAAACTTCAAAGGTATGAAACTGTCCGCATTTTTAAGCACATCAGGTGCAATATCAGGTACAATAATTCCGGGTATTGTTATAATAATAATGGGAATAGTTTACCTTGTGATGGGAAAACATATATCATTTGAAGTTTCATTAGATGCTTTTTTTCCTGATCTTGGCAATCTTAATCAGATTATGCTGCTGGCAGGTATGCTCATGTCGATTGCGGGCATGGAAATGTCGGCTGTTCATATAAACGAAGTAGAGAATCCAAAGAAAAATTACCCTAAGGCAATATTGATTTCGGCAATAATTATTATTACCCTCTCAATAGCAGCATCACTTTCTATTGCCATTGTGATTCCCGACAAAGCACTAAGTTTAAGTGCCGGGGTTATGCAGGCATTTCAATACTTCTTTAAAATATTTAATATTGCATGGGCTACACCAATTATAAGTTTCTTGCTTGCATATGGTATTTTCACTATGGCAGTTACTTGGATGGTAGGTCCGTCAACAGGATTACTTGAAGTTGCCAAAGAGGGTTATTTGCCAAAAACATGGCAAAAAAGGAATAAAAACAATATGCCTGTGGGCATTTTATTTGTTCAGGGTATCTCGTCCACAGCATTATCATTTGCTGTTTTGTTTATGCCAACGGTTAGCAGCGCCTTTTGGTTAATGAGTGCATTAGCGGCACAGTTATATCTAATAATGTATCTATTTATGTTTGCTGCTGCAATAAAACTAAGATATTCGCAACCCGATGTGAAAAGAGCTTATCGGATTCCGGGAGGCAAAACAGGCATGTGGATTGTATCGGGAGTTGCCTGGCTGGCATCATTTTTTGTAATCATCTTCGGTTTTATTCCACCTCAATCTGTACGTAACGAAAGCTCATGGGCAATAATTGGATACATTGCATTCCTCTTAGTTGGTGTTACTTTATTTCTCGCTATTCCAATAATATTTTTTAACATCAGTAAAAATAAACCAAATTGGAAAATAAATTAACCTTTTCAATAACAATGAGTTTGGAATTTTACTATATTTGACAAATACAAAATAATTCAAATCATAACTAATATCAGAAAAATGAAAAAGTACTTTATCACATTACTTCTTTTGTCGAGTTTTGCTGTCTTAAATGCACAAAAAATCAATACTGATGATCAAAAACTATCTTTTAAAATAAGTGGTTTTGTAAATCTTAATGCCATTGTTGATTTTAATGGATTAGATAACTACAATGATTTTACTACATCTCAGATTCCAATTCACCCAAATTCATACGACAAAACGTACAGGTTTCATGCTACGGCGGAGCAATCGAGGTTAAATTTAGGAATAAACTACAAAACCCCTTGGGGTAATCTGCATGGTTTTGTTTCGGGTGATTTTGCAACAGGTTC
>CAZGWS010000052.1:4541-11689 GCA_964528805.1 uncultured Lentimicrobiaceae bacterium
ATTGGGGCGTTGTTTCGCTAAGTGGGATGGTTGACAGGACAAGATACTTTAACCTCGACTCTACACAATTTCGTGAATTTGGTTATGGAGGTGCTCTTTCGGCCATATTTAATGTTGGCAAACAAAATCATTTTAATATATTCATGATTGGCGGCAAAGGAGTGTCAAATTTTATTTCCGACCTTTCCGGAAATGGTTATAACGGCGTGCCTGATTATACTACTGACAGGTTAGTTCTTTTAAACAGCATCGGAGGATTTGTATCCTACACACAATTTTGGACTCAAGAATTAAGTTCTAATTTTATATTTAGCTACATACAGTTAGAAAAAAATAATCTACTTGCCAACAATGATTTTAAACACAGCAGCTATGCGCTTGCCAACCTTTTCTACTCCCCGTTTACTCATTTAAGGTTTGGAATGGAATACGTTTGGGGTGAGCTTTTTATTCAAGACAATCAGACCGGAAATGCAAACCGTCTGCAGTTTTTAGCACAATTTAACTTCTAATCGGTTAGTTCATGTACCTCAATTCCTGCTCTTTCGAGTAAGTCAAGCCCATCGGTTATGCGGTACTTACGAGCATAAACTACCCTGTTTATGCCTGCTTGTATTATTAGCTTTGCACATTCGATACATGGTGAATCGGTTACATATAATGTTGAACCCTTGCTACTATTATTCGATTTTGCCACTTTCGTGATGGCATTAGCCTCAGCATGAAGCACATACGCTTTAGTGACATTATCCTCGTCTTCACATATATTTTCAAAGCCGGAAGGCGTGCCATTGTATCCATCAGAAATTATCATTCTGTCTTTTACAAGCAAAGCACCAACTTTACGGCGTTCACAATAAGAATTATCGGCCCACACGAATGCCATCTTAATGTAACTGCTATCAAATTTTTTATCTTTCATACGGCAAAAATAGATTATTTTGAATTGTTATTAATTAAAATTGTATATTTGTATTTTATAAATATATATTATAAATATGACAACTTACACAAGTACCTTATCAGATGAGATTTTTCAAAATTTAAGCGAAAGGGCAAAGAGTTTATCAATTCCTAAAAATAAAATAATTGAACGGGCTTTGTCAATATATCTTAATCAGATAGATAAGGCAGAATATATTAATTCATACAAGAGAGCAGCCGATGATGCTAATATACTAAGCATTGCGGAAGAAGGAATGGAGGAATATTTTAATCAGTTGGAAGAATGAAACAAGCAGAAATATGGTATGCTGATTTAAACCCAATAAGAGGAAGTGAGCAAGTTGGCTATCGACCGGTACTAATTATAAGTGGGAATATGCTCAATAAGTATCTTAGAATAGTTATTGCGTGTCCATTAACAACAAAAATAAAAAATTACAAAGGTAATTTAGTGCTTAAACCTACTAATCAAAATGGGTTAATTAAAACTTCTGAGGTGCTAACATTTCACATTCGTTCAATATCAAAAGAAAGGTTAATAAAAAAAGTTGGCTCTATTACCGAGGGTGAACTCAAACATATAAAACATGGATTGGATGATATACTAATATATTGATAATCCATAGATTACTCATATTCAAGTCCAAATGTTTTTCCCTTGTCGATAGCAGGAATACCATACTTCATCCACACAGGCTCTTTAGCCCCTTTAAGAAAATAGTTAAAGAACTGCTCCATTCTTATTGTTAGATCTTTTGAATCGGCACGACGCTTTAGGTTGTGTGGGGCATCATTATAAACAAGCATCCAAACCGGTTTATTCAATCTGCGCAAAGCATTAAAATACTCAATACCCTGATACCAAGGCACTGCACCATCTTTATCATTGTGCATAATCAGCAACGGAGTTTCTACTCTATTTGCAGAAAACAATGGTGAATTAAGCATATATAAAGGGAGTTTATCCCATAAATTACCTCCAATACGACTTTGGGTCTGTTCGTACTGGAAAGCCCTGCTCATGCCACTACCCCACCGTATTCCGCCATAAGCACTTGTCATGTTGCTAACAGGTGCACCTGCCATGGCGGCCCTAAACATATTGGTTTGCGTTACTAAGTATGCCACTTGATAGCCACCCCAACTCTGACCCTGAACTCCTAACCTACTTCGGTCGATATAACTATGCTTATCGCACATTGCTTGCGTTCCGCTAATTATACAATTAAAAGCACTTGGTCCGGGATAGCCTACGGTATAAACAATATCGGGGATAAAAATTAAATAGTCATTGCTAACATAGTAGCTAAAGTTAATTACCGATCGGATCGGCTTTGGTGTATAATATCTATGGAGCAAATCGCTATACCGTTCGTAAAAATAAACAAGCATAGGGTATTTTTTTCGGGGATCGAAGTTATCAGGTTTGTACAATAAGCCCTGTAAGCTGTCGCCATTAAATGTAACCCAATTAACGAGTTCTACATTGCCCCACAGGTAGTTATCTTGCTGAGGGTTAGCATCAGTAAGCTTAACAATATTTCTACATTTATCATTACTAAGATATAAATTAGGATAAACACGAAACGACTCCTTACGCCACAGTAGTTTATTACTATTTTTTGCCTTTTTGGGCGAACTAAATCTGAAAGGCTGTATTATCAAACTAACTGGTGCGCTTGCTGCAGAAATATTTAGCGAAGAATAGCCGGCATCTTTATTTACTTTATTAAATGCGCTAAGCATCAGCTTCTCAGGCAAATACTGGAGCTCATTATCAAGTTTGATATAACGAAAAATAATATTACTTTTTCTGCCATTAGTTAAGTTTATGGCTGCTTTTTTACCATTGGCATCAAAAAGCCATAGGTCGTACTTGTCGTAAATAACCGGAGAGCTGTTATTAGTCCACCCTGCAAAACCATATGGATAAGCCTCATTTGGCACATCATTTAACTCATTATAAAAATTCACCTTCATGCCGTTGGTAAGCACTATCGACTTTGCCAATTTGATGTTATACGAATTCCATGAGCTATCAGCAATATTATACCACACAATTGTTTTCTGATTTGGAGATAGCAGTACATTTGCGGCAACCTTTGATAAGATAAGCTTTTGTTCGCCCGTTTGCCTGTTAATTAAATACACATCCTTATAATAACTTGCTTCCCACGAAGTCATTCTTTGGTAAGGTGTATGATTAAAGCCCAAACTTAAGCTACCTTTACTCTTAGTGTTAACTCTAACATCTTTAATTTGCTTATCGGCTAATTGTATTACCTTGTTCTTTTTTGGGAAATAAACAGCCACATAGCTTCTTTTTTTCTCAGATGCCAATTGCTTGAGTTGCTGAGGTTGCAGCTGCATATCTTGCCAATTCCAAATGTCGATGCTAACTTTTTCATCAGCTGTAAGAGTATCTTTTATAATAGGTTCCGGTACTGGTGCAGTACCAAAATAAAGCTCTGTACCATACTTGTTAAAGTAAATATTACCATTTTTACTCACCGACCAATCAGATGTTAGATTAGAGAAGTTACTGCCTGAAACAAGGTGTAGATTATTTTTTAATGCATTAAAATAATACAACTCAAAAGCTTTCGCCTTGATGGTGTCGGCAGAATAAGTAAATGCAATTTGACTTCCCTCCTCATCAACTGATATATTTTCCGAAAATCCGGCTTTTGCAAAAACAGTAGTAAACTTCATACTACCGGTGTTAAAATATACAACCCGTACCGAATCAATACTATCGCCAACAGCTACCACAAAAGCACAAAGCTTGCCATTTTCAGAGAGGTCGTATTTTGTAACATCCTTATAAGATAAGGAATCTCCTGTAACAGGATTCATAATCACCAGCAGGTTACCTTTTGACTTTTTCTTATGTTTATTAGACTTCTTTTTATGCAGTAGTGTATCTACCACGGCACTATCTTTTATGGCAACAGCATTATCTTTCAACAAAAAGGCTACCCAATCCGACTTATATTTTGGAATGCTAATACTTTTTAAATTTGCATACTTTTTAATAATTCTTGTTGCTGTTATCCAAATTCCCAGCGAATCTTTTGGCAGCTCATCCTCTTTAACTTTCTTAAGCTTAGCCGCTCTAACAGTATCAAACTGCGGCTTAATACTAAAGATAAGCATATTTGAGTTTGAGCTCAGCTTCGATTTGTAGCCGCGTGGCAGAGAGTCGTAAACACTATTTTGCGTATTGTACAAAAATAATTGTCCGTCGCCTTGCTGCGGATTAATTTCATATGCTACCCACCCACCATCATCAGAAATTGAATAGTCGCTAACCGATTTCCAGCTATCATATACTGAATTATTTAAGGGTATTTTTTTTTGAGCATAGATATTCAGGAAGATGACAGAAAACAATACTAATAGTAATAATGGCTTACGTTTCATATTTTAAATTTATAATGATTTAAAGAACTAAAATAGCGTATCCACAAAAATAAACTTTTTCTTTTATCACCCGATCCAATAACACATTGCCATAATAAATCAACTTTCGCAAACGTTTTAACTAAACAAAAAAAACATCACTTTTTATGTATATGAAATAATAATATTAAGTTACTATTAAATTTAGTTAGTTCCCGAAATAAATACTAAATTGCCATACTTTTGCAGAATAATTTTTGTATAAATCCCAACTATTAATATAATAATAAATATGAGCTATATAGATTTTGACAAAACACAACTAATAAACTTAAAATACTCGTTACATCGCGAGCTGCTGCGAACCAACCGTGCCGGAAGCTATGCCAACACAACTATTATAACAACAAACACAAGAAAATATCACGGGCTTTTAGTAGTTCCACAACCCAACATTGATGATGACAACCATGTGTTACTTTCTGAGATTGACGAGACAATAATCTCCAATAACTTTGAATTTCATGTAGGTATGCGCATGTATCCCAATGGAATTTACGAACCCAAAGGTCATAAATATATTCGTGAATTTGTTTCTGATCCTAACCCAAAACTTATTTTTAGGATGGGCAGCATTGTATTCGTAAAAGAGTACATTTTTGCTGCCAACGATAATAGGGTATTTATTAAATATACTCTAGAGAGTGCATTGCAGGAAGTTACTTTCAGGCTTAAACCGTTTCTTGCTTTCAGAAGTGTACATACTCTATCCGAAGCAAACGACTATGCGAATCGTGATTATAAAGAAATTAAAAATGGCGTCAGCTGGCAGCTCTACGAAGGCTATTCAAGTGTAAATATGCAATTCTCCAAAAAGCCAAATTATACACATCAGCCTGACTGGTATTATGATATTGAATACATAAGAGAGCGAGAGCGCGGGTATAAAAGTACGGAAGACTTGTTTATACCGGGATATTTTGATGTAAAGCTTAACAAAGGGGAATCCGTTGTCATCTCTGCCGGTTTGGAAGAAAAAAACCCTTCGTTTATAGTGCGTCAGTGGACATCAGAAGTCAAAAAACGTACCCCTCGCAACAGCTACGAGAATTGCCTTAACAATGCTGCTGAGGAGTTCATCATTACAAATAACAAACGTACGGAAGTTGTTGCCGGTTACCCTTGGTTTGGCAGATGGGGGCGCGATACTTTTATTGCACTTCCGGGACTTACATTGCCTCGCAATGATATTAGATCGTTTAAAGCTGTAACTAACACTATGTTAGGCGAACTCAAAGATGGTCTTTTCCCAAATGTTGGACATGGTCATGAGGCTGCATACAACTCTGTTGATACATCATTATGGTTCTTCTGGGCTTTGCAACAGCTTCATAATCATAGCAATAGCCGAATTAATATTTGGAAAGAGTATGGAGATAGTATGAAAAGCATACTCACTAACTTTAAAAAAGGTACGCACAATAGCATAATTATGCACAATAATGGCTTGATATGGGCCGGTGAACCGGGTAAAGCACTTACGTGGATGGATGCAATTGTTGACGGAGTACCCGTTACACCACGAATTGGATATGCTGTTGAAATTAATGCACTTTGGTACAATGCCATTAACTTTTGCCTTAAACTTGCAGAAGATGCAAACGATAAAACATTCATAAAGCAGTGGCAGCATTTGCCTAAAATAATTAGTACATCTTTTAATGATATTTTTTGGGATGATGAAAAATTATACCTTGCCGACTGCGTAAACGGCGACAATAAAGACTGGTCGGTTAGACCAAACATGATTTTTGCTATATCAATGGAGTACAGCCCGTTAGATAAATCACGGTCGTTTGAAGTATTAAATATTGTTAAGCAAAATTTACTAACAAAAAGAGGACTTCGTACTTTGTCGCCCAAGAATATGTCATACAAAGGCAAATATACCGGTAATCAAGAGGAACGCGACCAAGCTTATCATCAAGGAACTGCTTGGCCCTGGCTTCTTGGTGCTTTTGCCGAAGCATATTTAAAGATTATTGGCAAAAGTGGTATTGATACTGTAAAAGAAATTTACAATTCATTTGAAGAGGTAATGAATGATGATGGAATTGGAACTATATCAGAGGTTTACGATGGCGATCCACCTCATATTGCAGGTGGGGCAATATCTCAGGCATGGAGTGTTGCAGAGATACTTAGGATTAAATTAATGATTGACAATATTAGTTAAACTGTAAAAAGATAAAACAGATGAGAATACTAATGTTTGGGTGGGAATTTCCACCACACATCACCGGAGGGCTGGGAACAGCGTGTTTTGGACTCACAAAGGGTCTGGCAAAACATGATGTTGACGTTATCTTTGTCGTACCTAAAGCCTACGGCGACGAGAGTGAAGAAGCCATAAGACTTGTTAATGCAAGCGATGTGCCTTTCGATTTTAAAGATGAAAATTATAAGGAATACTGGAACAGGATAAAATATCTTGAAATAGGCTCAAATATTATCCCATATATTGGTCCGGATCAGTTTACCAACATAGTTGAAAAACAGGAAAAAACCGGAGAAAAGTTTACCAGCAATGTATTCAAGCGTAACTATAAATTTTCGGGGAAATATGGCACTAATTTATTAGAAGAAATATCCAGATATGCCCTTATTGCCTCTGCTTTGGCAGTAACAGAAGATTTTGACATAATTCATGCACACGACTGGCTCACATATCCAGCCGGTGTTGCTGCAAAAGAATCGTCAGGAAAACCACTTGTTGTACACATGCATGCAACAGAATTTGA
>CAZGWS010000052.1:11789-15617 GCA_964528805.1 uncultured Lentimicrobiaceae bacterium
ATAAGATTTGTGATGGCAGGTTCGGGCGATATGCTAAATAAAATGATAGAACATGTTGCTAAGCTTCGTATCGCCGACAAGTTTCACTTTACAGGTTTTTTATCCGGTGGCGAAATTGACCATATGTTCGCACTAAGCAATGTTTTTGTAATGCCATCCGTATCAGAACCTTTTGGCATTGTACCTCTTGAAGCGATGCGATCGAATGTGCCGGTGGTAATATCAAAGCAATCGGGCGTTGCCGAGATATTAGAGCATGCCCTAAAAGTTGACTTTTGGGATATTGACGCCATGGCAGATTCAATATACGGACTTTGTCATTACGATGCAATTTCAAGTATATTTAAAAAATATGGAAAAGCTGAAGTGGAAAACCTTAAATGGGAAGACGCATCGCTGAAAGTTAAAAACATTTACAAACCCCTGATGGGTTAAATAAAATAAAGAAATAATTACTACACACGAGTGGTTACTCGTAACAAAAATAAAAAATATGAAATCAATTTGTTTTTATTTCCAGGTTCATCAACCTTACCGACTAAGAACATATCGCTTTTTTGACATCGGCGACAAGCACAATTACCTTGACGACTACACAAACCGGATGATTATGAACAGGGTAGCTAATAATTGCTACCTGCCAATGAATAACATATTGCTCGAACTTATTAAGAAATATGGAGCCGACTTCAAAGTAAGTTTCTCTATCTCGGGAACAGCAATTGATCAGTTTGAAGCCTTCACACCAGAGGTAATTAGTAGTTTTAAAAAATTAGCTGCCACCGGTAATGTTGAGTTTCTGGCAGAAACTTACGCTCACTCATTAGCATCACTAAAAAGCAAAGATGAGTTTAACCGAGAGGTGAAGATGCATTCTGATAAAATTACTGAGCTATTCGGACAAAAACCTCTTACATTCAGAAATACCGAGCTGATATATTCAGATGATATTGGTGCAATAGTTGCCGATATGGGCTATAACCTTATGCTTACCGAAGGTGCAAAACACGTGCTTGGCTGGAGAAGCCCTAACTACTTATACAAAAGCGCTGTAACACCTAAGCTAAAGCTATTGCTGAAAAATTACAGACTGAGCGATGACATTGCATTTAGATTTAGCGAGCAAAGTTGGAAAGACTGGCCCCTTACTGCTGATAAATTCACCGACTGGATTAGCAAAACAGATCCAAAACAGGAAGTAATTAATCTGTTTATGGATTACGAAACCTTTGGTGAACACCAGTGGGCAGCAACAGGTATTTTTGATTTTATGAAAGAAATGCCGGCTCAAGTATTGTCAAAAACAGCTTTCAAATTCTCAACTCCGAGTGAGGTATGTGCAGCATTAACACCAGTTAGTGGAATAAATGTACCAACAGCAATATCATGGGCCGACGAGGAAAGAGACCTCACCGCATGGCTTGGCAATGACCTTCAGGATCAGGCTTTTGACAAACTTTACGAACAAGAGGCAAAAGTAAAAACATGCCCTGATCCACAAATACAAAAAGATTGGCTGTACTTACAATCGTCAGACCATTTTTACTACATGTGTACAAAATGGTTTTCCGACGGCGATGTGCACAGTTATTTTAACCCATACGGCACTCCATATGATGCTTTTATAAATTATATGAATGTGTTGTCCGACTTCATAATACGCATTGAAAACAACTCATCAGCAAATAAAGATGACTTTACAGAACTGAAAAAAGCAATATCAAATGTAGCTGATAAAGTTGAAACTGTGGCACGTAAAACTGCTAACACTACATCGCAAAAAGCAAAAGCATTAACTAATAAAGGTAAAAATGTAAAATTTGACGATATTAAATCTTTGTCGAATACTGCCGTTAAAAAGCTTGTGAAAGAAATTAAATTAGAAGAGCTTGCAGTTGCCCTTAAAGATGCTGAGACAGAAATAGTTGACAAAGTACTGCCAAATCTTGGCAAACGTGCTCGAAAAAAATACGATGAAATAGAACACGACTTGAAAAAAGTTAAAAAATCGGATATAAAAAAGTACAAGAAAGCGATTGAACAGCGACTTAGAAATCTGTGGGGGTAGCAACCAAATTATGAAATATCAGAAAATAAACATTGTATGTCCCGGGTTAAAAGTAATAAATGCATTAGCCAAGAAGTTCCATAATGTTACTAAGACTATTGCAAATACTTTTGCAAGATAAAAGTTGACTTTGAACTTGCTCACTAATATCCATAGCAAAAGTGTACTAATACCGAGACCAATAACTGAGATTACAAAAAATTCGGTAAACTCAACCATAATTTTAGGGTTATTACTTTGGAAAGTCCATATACGATTAAAAAAATAATTAGATGAAGCAGCGAATGTAAAGCCAATTGCGTTTGCTACATATTTAGGAATATTTAGCTTCTCCTTTGCAATATATGTAGTTCCAAAATCGATAAACAATCCTGAGAACCCCACAAGTCCGAATTTAATAAACTTGAATAAATATGCCTGATTAAAAACACTATCCATATTATTTTTTAATAAAAATGACGGCGCAAAGATACACGAATGATACAGGTTATTTATGTTTCTGATAATAAATTAAATAAATCTATATTTAGATACACAATTTCTTTTCCAATTTTAGTTGAACTCATGATGCCTATTTCTTCCATCTGAGAAAGATATTTCTTCGCAGTATTTAGACTCTTTATGTTCTTATCCATTATACTTTTAGGGCTTATATAAGGTTGCTCAAAAATAATTTCTACGGTTTCTTTCCTTATATGTGGCAATTTAATTGATATTAATTTAAATGTTGTGTCGAATAGTCTATCAATTTCTTCAATTTTGTTAATTGTATATAACGAAGTTTCCTCAACAGCTTTTAGTATATATTTAATCCAACTTTTCCAGTTACCATGTGTTGTAACAGAATTTAATAAGTTGTAATAGTCATCTTTTTCTCTGATTATGAATGCGCTCAGATATAGAATAGGCAAATCGAGTAATCCTTTCTGAATCATTAGCAGAATACTTAATATCCTTCCTGTTCTTCCATTTCCATCTCTAAATGGATGTATAGCTTCAAATTGGTAATGAGAAATTGCTAATTTAATTAATGGATCAAAGTCATAAGTTAAATCATCATTTATATAGGATAGCAGATTATCAAGTTTATCTGTAATGATTTCTGTTCCTCTAGGAGGTGAGTAAACGACTGCTTCCCCGAGTAAGCCACTTCCTCTTTTCTTAATCACAGTCTGTGTTTGTGAGGGTCTTATTCCATCATTTACTTGTTTAATTTCTCTATAAATACTTACAAGGATATCTATATCAAATGTACTATTGATTTTTAAATACTTAAATCCTGCCCATAAGGCTTGACGATAAAATAGAACCTCTTTTGCATTCCCTTTTAGGTCAGTACTATTTAAGGTAAGAGATTTATAAAGTTCATCATCAGTTGTGAAAATATTCTCTATTTCTGTACTTGCCTTTGCTTCTCGCAATGCAATAGTGTTAACTAACATTGCTTGATTTGGTAGCTTTTTAGCCAAGCCTTTCAATTCAGCAAGTGCTTTATTTGCCATATTTAGAGCTTTAAGCACTTCAATTGTAATTATCTTCTCATCAGGCGGTGGCAACAATGGTAAATTGTTATATGGAGTATTTCTATCGTATGTAATTTGTTTTGACATATATATTTCTTTTTGTCAAAAATACACAATATTTGACAGAAAGCCATTATTTTGTCAAAATTTGAAACTTAATTTATCTTCTGTCAATATTTACTTAATTTTGATTTCGTATTGACCGCAACCGTTACTATAACATTAAAACTTTTCATA
>CAZGWS010000053.1:0-15582 GCA_964528805.1 uncultured Lentimicrobiaceae bacterium
CTATTCAGTAGATTTTAGTTATATATGAGAAAACGCCAATCTCTTCGTTGAGCTTATCTTCAAAACAGTTATTTACGCTAAGTAAACTTCTGATTTTCAGATTGTGCTCGCCTCTACCTTGTCGTTTTTTGTACACCACTTTACAAAAAGCATCGCCAATAGTATTTTAAATCAAGAGCAAAGTAAGTTTGCAATGTTACTAATTGTTTAAATCATTCACCTTTAACAATTAATCATTAATACAAATTCCTTTCAATTTTAACTATTTTTGCACACTATAATAATTTTTGTAAATAAATTAAATTTATAATACTCTTGCTAATGAACGTGCGAATTGTAAATAAGTCAAAACATCAGCTACCAAAATATGAAACCCCTGCATCAGCAGGGATGGATTTACGAGCAAGTATTGAGCAATCTGTTGAGTTACTACCACTTGAGAGAACGTTGATTCCGACTGGGCTTTTTATTGAGTTGCCGGTTGGTTACGAAGCGCAGGTACGCCCTCGTAGCGGATTGGCTGCCAAACATGGCATAACTGTATTAAACTCTCCGGGTACAATAGACGCAGACTACAGAGGAGAGGTTAAAGTAATTTTAGTTAATCTGTCAAATTCAGCTTTTACAATCTCCGATGGGGAGAGGATTGCTCAAATGATTATCTCAAAACATAAGCAAGCCCAATGGGAAGAGGTTAACGTGTTATCGCATACAGAACGTGGAGCCGGAGGATTTGGGCATACCGGTAAATAAATCTTGAATAAACTACCAATAATTATAAAATTAAATGAAAATACAAATAATCATATCTTTAACTTTGCTTGCACTTTTTTTATCATTTCCTGCCATATCGCAGAATAATAAAAGAAAACACAAGCAAAAAAATAAACAACTTACTGAACAACAAAGATATAATGAGGCAAATTTATATGCTAAAGGTCTTATACAAAAGGAAACCGGAAATATAGAGGAAGCGTTAACCTTATTTGAGCAAGCTTTAGAAATTAACACTAATGATGCGGCGGCATATTTCGAAGCTTCACGGATGTTGGTGGCACTGGGGCGAAATGACGAGGCTTTGGTTGATGCTAAAAAGGCAGTAACAATTAACCCTAAAAATAGATGGTATAAAGCATATTATGCAAAAGTGTTACGAATTAATGAAAAGTACGATGATTATGTGAAAATATACGAGGAGCTTGTTAAAGATAATCCCTATGATCTAAATTTTGCCTACGACCTTGCTTTTGCGTATCAATTTACAGGCGATTATAAAAATGCAATTATTGCTTTTGATAAACTTGAAGACATGGTTGGTGTTAATGAACGAATGACTACCCAAAAGGTTGATTTTTATACTAAATTGGGGGAGACTGAAAAAGGCGAAAAAGAATATGAAAAGCTCATTGCAACCAATCCCTATGATCCTAGATATTATGCTTTGTTGGCCGAGTATTGCTTAAAAAATAATCTTGATGAAAAAGCCCTTTGGGCGTATAATAAAATAGTGAAACTAAACCCTACCGATCCGTATGTTCATATATCTCTTGCTGACTATTATAATAAAAAAGGCGAAAAAGATAGTTCGTACTACGAACTAAAACTTGGAATTTCAAACCCTGCCCTCGACGTTAGCACCAAGATAAACCTACTTATAGGTTATTATCGCAGCAAGCTAACAGATGAGCAAAAAATGCAAGCTCTTGAATTATCAAAAATATTAATAAAAGTCCACAAAGACGACCCATTGGCAAAAACATTTTATGCTTCTATGTTATACCAAAATGGTGAATATGCAGTAGCCCGACCCATTTTCAGAGAAATTGTAAAATCGCCTAAGGCAACGTATTCATCGTGGGAGCAACTACTGTTTTGCGACTTGTATCTTTCAGATAATGAAGCACTTGCAGATGAATCAGAAGAGTGTATTGATTTATTTCCAAATTATCCGCTACCATATTTTTTTGCCGGAATTGGAAATTTTCAAATCAAAGATTTTGTAAAGGCAAAAGCGTTTTTGGAATCAGGGAAAGAACTTGTAGTTAACAACAACGCCTTACTGGAGCAGTTTTACTCATCGCTTGGCGACACATATAATGAGTTAAGAAATTATGATGCATCCTATACCGCATATGACAATGTTTTGAAACTTAATCCTGAAAATGCTATTGTATTAAATAATTATTCCTATTACCTCTCGCTTAGGAATGAACATCTTGATAAGGCAAAAAACATGGCAAAAAAATCTGTTGAGATTGACCCTTACAATAGTAATAATTTGGATACTTACGCATGGGTGCTTTATAAATTAGAAGATTACAAAAATGCACTTGAGTGGATAAAAAAAGCTTACGATAATGGTGGTGATACGAGTGGTGTTGTACTTGAACATTATGGTGATATACTAATAAAATTAGGTAAAAAGCAAGAAGCCCTTAAATATTGGAAACTTGCACGTAAGAAAAAAGATTTTTCAAAGCTATTAATTGGAAAAATTCAAGATAATGAATAAAACTATTACAAAACTATTACTATTGCTGATTGTTAGTTTGGCAATATTTAATACATCATGTAAATCAAAAAAACATCTGTTAAAAACATCAATAAAAGAACATGGATTTTCATATTTGTATGCTAAGATGATTGATAATCAGATGGAATTTGATTATTTAAGTTCTAAGTTCTCTTTAGTTTATAAGCAAGGAAAAAATACGACAAATGTACGCGGTCAATTAAGAATAAAAAATGATAGTTTAATTTGGATGTCGGTTACGCCGGCATTGGGAATTGAAGCAGCAAGAGTGTTGTTAACAGATGATTCAATAAAATTTATAAACAGACTTAATAAAAGTTACTTCTCAGGAAAATATAAAATTCTTGACAGTCTGTTAAACACAACTGTTGATTTTTCGTTGTTGCAGTCGATGCTGGTGGGTAACGATTTAACACAATATGATGTCCATAAATTTAGGTCGAGCATTGATAACGGATTATATAGAATGACAATACGCGAAAGGAAAAAGGTTAAAAAATATATAAAAAACGGTGAAATAGACACACGCGTTCTTGTCCAGCAAATTTGGCTTTACCCGGATACATACCGCATCGCACGTATTGACATTAAGGAACAGGGCGAAGAGGATAACAATAAATTGCAGGTGTATTATGGTGATTATATTAATATTGAAGGACAATTATTTCCATCAAATATTAGAATAGAAATTACATCTAAAAAATCTATTTCAATAAATCTTGTTTTTTATAAAACTATAATAAATACTCCGGTAAGATTTCCATTTAAAATACCTGTGAAATATGAAAATATGCTATAGAAGAATAACGAAAGCATAAAACAACAATAATAAATTACAAAAAAAGTAATATGATACTTCAAAAATTATTTCGATGAACTTTAGAAATTTTTGCATATTATCATTGTTGCTGTTTTTAAGCATTTCATCGTTTTCGCAAGATGATAAAAAACAACTTGAGCTTAAACGCAAAAAGCTCGAAAACGAGATTGCATATACCAATAAGCTGTTAAAGGAAACCAACATTAGTAAAAACACTACTGTAAGTCAGCTTAGGCTTATAAGTGTAAAAATAAATTCGCGTATTGATTTGTTGGCTAACCTGAAAAGTGAACTTTATCAACTTGATAATAAAATTGACGAAATTGAGTCATCTATCATAAAACTTGACAAAAAATTAGAATTACTAAAAGGGAAATATATTGAACTTGCCTGGCATGTATTTAAATACGAAACAGCTTATAATAAATTAATCTTTCTTTTTTCGGCTGATGATATTAATCAGGCGTATCAGCGTATGCGATACTTAAGCCAACTTAGTAGTTATATTACAAAAGAAGCGGAAAACATAAAAAAGACCGAAGACCAGAAAAGCAAAATACTGGCACAGCTAAAACAAGAAAAATTAAATAAGAGCATTTTGTTATCGGGCGAGCAGTCGGAAATGCTAAAGTTAGAAGAGGAGCAATCGCAAAAAAGCAATATGAAAGCTAACCTTCAAAAGAAGGAAAGACATCTTAGGGCATCAATAAAATCTAAAGAAAAACAAAAAAAGAAGCTTGCACTCCAAATTCATAAAATAATATCTAATGAGATAACGCCTAAAAAGAATTCTAAAACAGGCGAAACATATAAATTAACTCCATCTGAAAGAAAACTCACTAATTCGTTTGCTTCAAACAAGGGCAAACTAACATGGCCGGTACAAAAAGGCGTAATTTCCGAAACTTTTGGTGTGCATAAGCATCCGGTACTAAAAAAAATCAAGACAAAGAATAACGGCATAAATATATTAACAACAAAAAATGGTAATGCAAGGGCAGTTTTTATGGGCAAGGTTGTGAGTATAACCACAATATCAAACACTAATATTGCTGTAATTATTAAGCATGGGGAGTATTTTACAGTTTATTCTAACTTAGACAAAGTTTTTGTTACAAAAGGAGAAGAAGTAAATACCAAGAAACTAATCGGTCAAATACACACTAATCTTAAAGGAAAAACCGAATTGCACTTTGAAGTTTGGAAAGGAACGTTAATACAAAATCCGGCTTATTGGGTAGCAAAAAAATAGGAACTTTTGTTTCTGAAGTGTTTGTTTACAAATAATCAGATAGTTTTTCACTCTCCATAAACGAAATAAATTCATCAGAAAGCCGCTTGATTAAATTTTGTCTAATGCATTTATTTGTTGGACAAATATGATGATCCTCGGGGCAGAGTTTTAATTTTGATTTTCCCTCAATTGAGCTATACACATCATAAAGAGTAACCTCTTTAGGATTAACAGCTATTTCGAAACCGCCTGCAGGCCCACGTGTTGAGCGTAAAAAACCGTCTTTTACAAGCCGTTGTAATATTTTGCCAATATGATGTTTTGATTTACCGAGTTTCTCTGATAATTGAATTGCATTCATAGGCTTATCAGATTTTGCCAAGAGCATCATACCATGAAGCCCTATTGAAGCAGCATCTGAAAAATTAATAATATTTGCCATACTTTATATATGTTAAAGTGCAAATATAGTAATTAAATCCATGAAGTACTTAATTTATTAATTAACTCTTAATTCCACAAACATCTTTTACTGCAAAGACAAATAGCACGTCATTATTGCCCGTACTCGAAAAAACTAATCACCGTATCAGGTGATGGGTTTGTATTGCTTTTTTCTGCGCTTTGCCAATCCCTGACGTACTTTTCTACTTTTCGCTACGAACATAGTTGCGGATTTAAAGTTAATAGTTTGTTGATAGTTGTATTATTATTTTTGAATTATTATAAGTGACCCAGGGCAATTAAGATTGGTGTCTTTCTGTTATTCATTATTCCTATGTTTGCTTTTCTTTACAAAATGCATAATTAGATATACAATACCAATACCAAGTAAAAACCCAAGTAATGCTTCACCCCATGCGCCAATAAGTAAAAGCTTGTGCAGTATGTTTTTGTGTTCATTATTATCAATTTTTATACCGGAATACTTTGCAACATGACTCATAAGTGAAACGGCAAAATCTTCATTTGGAATTGTTTTATGGCATGATAGACAAACACCACGGCGATCTAATTTAGATCTAACTTCAGAATTAAGAGGCTGTGATAAATTAAAATGATGCCCCACGGTTTGTAGCTGAGTTCCTTTTTCGGTAACAAAACGCGACCAATCCATGTGTAGGTTTGGAATGCCAGGTTTTTGTATTGTTACGTTAGCAGGAATTACCTTACCATCTGCCGTCATCAAGTCAACGTAAAAGTCAACAGAAGGATTGCTGAATAATTTACCACCACTAATTCCATAGCCTTCTGCTTTAGCTGTTGTGTGGCAACTCTCGCATGGTCGCGATTCTTTTTGTATTGTATGTGGCTGAACCGGCGACATATCAATAGAGAGTTGTCCGTCAGCACCTGCTCCTTCAACGTTTGGAATCTTATATATTTTGTTTTGTATCAGCGTATTACCATTTTTCCCAATAATAGTATAAACCACCTGACAACCGGGGATGGTAGGTGAAATACGTCCTTCTCCATTTTGTGACAGAGGTGGGTTTTCCCAACGTAGATATGAGCGGGTTTCGGTAACTTCACCATCAATAAGATATTTATTCAGTTCGTGTCTTGAGCCACCTGTAGTGCCGTTTATGTTATGGTCAGATGCAGCGGCCAGCCAATCCACGTGTTGTACATTATTGCTATAATCAATCTTTACGTGGCAGCCATAGCATTGGGGTGCCCATGTAGCATGACAAGCATAGCATTCCATACGATCCATGTGAGATTGTATTTGCACCATTGCTACTCTTCCGCTTTCTGACAATTTATTATCAACGGTTAGTTTTTTTAAGGGTTGTAATGTTAAATCTTTTCCACTCGCCAGATGTACAAGTACTGAGTCTCCGGTTTTTATAACGTTGGGATAAGGGTTACCGCGCGCCGTAATTAAAAAGCCGTCTTTAGCGTTGTACTCTGAACCTTTTGTCAAATAATCCTCCAGTTTTATGGCAACGCCACGGGCTATGCCGGTAGCGGGAATGGTGTCAAATTCATCTGAATAGCCTAAAGGCAGCTCCCATGGATATGCTGTTGGTGTACCATGGCAATCCTGACATTCTATTTCTACAGGAGCCAAAGTAGCCCCGGCTAAAAATCTGTCGCCATGTAAATCGTTAGAGGTATGACAATCTTGACAAAGCATACCCTTCTGATAATGAACATCTTCTTTAAGATGGAGATAGTGTTTGGTGTGTAATTTGGGTTGCCCTTTGCCATGGCTACTATAAGTAGGGTTGTAGGCAGTTTCCATTATTCCCTGATACGAAACCCCAATACGTTTGCCACGGTTATGGCATGTAGTACAGGTTTCAACCGGAATGCCTGAATAGGTTACGTTGTTAACTGTAACTTTGGCATCACGACCTGCCTGAATTTGATGAACCAAAAGATGACCTGCCTTTGCTTTACCAATTGTAGGGTCATTTCCTTCATAAAATCCATTATTAGAATATGGTATATGGCAACTTGAGCACCCCATACCCCGGTAGTCACCACGTTTTTGTCGCCCTTTTGATCCTGTATGACAACGTAAACATTCCTGTCGCAAATATGTATAGGCAGCAAGTTGTGGGTTTTTTTCAACCTCATCAGCAGATGGTGCCGGAGGTACTTTTTTCATTTTTGAGGGATAAACCTGTGGATTTTTATCATGTAAAGACTCCATATATTTTTGATACTTAACTGTTCCAAGCCTACTATGTGGATCTTCAGGATTGGCACTTACATAGTTTCCAACGTTATGATTATAGCCTTCAAGTCCTCCTGCACTCCATAAAGTCCCTTGTATTTTACCTTGCTCAGTCATCATCAGCGAGTTCATTTGGGCACTAACCTGTTCCTGATGGCATTGACCACATGTATTTGGATTAATCCACGAACTACCCGGATCAGGATAAAATTCTTTAGGTCCCTTATGGTTAAGGAAATACTTTACTGTACCCTGATGAGCTATTTTTACCGTTTCAGCTTGTGGGTTTCCACCATGGCAAACAATACATCCGTTAGGATCGCCGGCTTTAACGCCAATTTTATAGATGGCTTTCATCATTCCCGAATTATGTGCACGAATGGGAGCAATACCATTATGGCATGATAAACAGTATTTTCCGGGTATAGGGAAAGTGTCTTTTTGCAACTTACAATAGCCAACAGTGCTTAATAAAAACATAAGAACAGTCGAAAGAGTGAATTTTGACATATATAATTAGTTAAATAATGCCTGCAAGAAAACTCATCATTTTTAAGTCTTTGATAATAAAGCGTCAAAGACAAGGCTTTCTAAGTTTTTGAATTCAAGGAATTTACGAATTGTAGTTGGCTGATTCAAAAACGAGAATAACGTAGTATTTGGCGTTTTCTTTTCTTGCAAAGACTAAATATGTACAAAACTACAATTATTATAACAGCAATGTTGACATGCTTAGGCTTTTAGCAAAATATTATTTTGACGCTGTGATACTAAAACTTATCTTCTGTTTAGTTTTTTTAATAGCTAATACTGTTACCCATCCTATAAAAATAATTATGCTCCCCACTATTAATGGGACCTCAACTCCTGTTTGCACACCGCCAATGTTTAGCAAAAACCCACCAATTAATGGCGCAGTAAATTGTGTGGAAGAGACTACAGATTGGCGGATTCCCAACATTTCACCCTGAGAAAGCTCGTCAGTAGAATCTGATAAAATTGCAGAAAAATTAGGTTGAGTGAAACCCATAAATATCGCTAAAAAAGGTAATATATAATAAAGTTCTGTTTTCGTACTTAATGCAGTGAGTAACAACAATATGGCTGCCGGCAATAAGGTAATTTTTAATATTTTTGAAGCTTCTATTTTATTTGACATTTTCCTTACAATATAACCTTGCGAGAGTACTATCCAAAACCCGATATACATAAAAAGGAATGCTATGGAAGAAGCCGAGAATTGGAATTTATTGTATAAATAAACCTGAAAAAAATACTCAAATAATACCCAGCCCAGATTTGCAAGAAATAAAGCAATAAAAACAATTTTTAATTGCTTCATAGAAAAAGCTATTTTGAGATTAACAAAGCTGCTTTTTAAACTAATAGGTCGTACCACACGTTTTTTTAGTGTTTCAGTAAGGGCGAAGTAAACAACAAATAAATTAATTAATGCCAAAACTGCAGCAGCGATAAAAGGAGTCATTATTGTAAAATAAGAAGAGATGTGAGTGTCACTAAGAAGTCCTCCAACAGCCGGACCAATAATAAAACCTAAGCCAAAGGCTGCCCCCATCATTCCAAAATTTCTTACTTTCGATTTTTGATCAATACTTACATCGGCAATGGAGGCCATAGCTACCGAAATATTGCCACCGGTAAACCCATCAATGAAGCGGCTTAAAAATAATAGCCACATACTTGATGAATAAATTCCCCATGCAAAAATCAAATATCCTATAAAGCTGCCCAAAAGTGATAATGTAAGAATCCTCTTACGACCATGATTATCTGATAATCTGCCTAATATTGGCGATCCGAAAAATTGCGCAAAGGGGTAACTTGCCAACAATAACCCTAGTACTATATGAGTTGTTCCTGAAGACACACCTTCGGGAAAGAAATTTTTAAGGTCGAATATTATCGGAACAAAAGGAATGATTATTCCCAAGCCAATCATGTCGATTAGTACGGTGATAAAGAGTATGAAAAGAGGTTTTTTATTCATATTTAGAACAATATTAAAAATGGCGAAGATACGCATGATTAAGCAGTAGCAGGTATTATTAATATCTTATTTTCGCAAATATCTATTCACAAATTGGATTAAGTTTCTTATCATTAACTTACCCTAATCTTATACATAGATTACGCAATCCTCTTTAATTCAGATAATTGGCTTTTTATTGATGATTTTATCAAAAACCGGACAGCCTTTAACATGTGCTCCTTTCAAGTAACCGGTGCTAATCAAAAATTCTTTAGTAATTTCTCTACCTGTGAATTTGAATGTTTTTTTAAAAAGTATAACCCACTTATCCAACTCCATAGGATGGTTTTGATCTAACCACTTTTTAAAGGAGCCTACTTCATTCTGAATAATTAAAATTTTTTTGGCATTGAATATTATTGCATTTATCTTAAGTTTATTTCTAATAATACCTTTGTTATTCAGCAGCCGTTCAACTTCTTTTTCTGTATAATTTGATATTTTCTTAATGTTAAATAAGGAATAAGCAAGCCTAAAATTATCTTTTTTATTCAAAATAGTCGTCCATGAAAGACCTGCTTGATTTATTTCTAAAATAAGCCTGCCAAACAGCTCATTGTCAGAATCTATTGGAAATCCATACTGAGTATCATGATAAATTTTGTGCACATTTGTCTCCTCAATATTTTTAACAAACTCACAATATGATTTTGGTTTATCCATCTCTAACTATTATTGCGACATATCCATCTCAGATGTGATTTTTCGTTTTCAGTCATCTACTATTGCTGCAATTCCCGGCAAGGTTTTACCTTCAATAAATTCAAGCATGGCACCACCACCGGTTGAAACATAACTGACCTTATCTTCCAAGTTAAATTTATTAATTGCAGCTACCGAGTCGCCACCACCAATAAGCGAGAAAGCCCCATTTTTTGTGGCATCTGCAATGGCATAAGCAACTTCTATGGTTCCCTGTGCAAAATTATCCATCTCAAAAACACCCATTGGTCCGTTCCAAAGTATTGTTTCCGATGTCTCAATAATATCTTTAAAGGCTTGCCCTGTTTCCGGTCCAATGTCTAAACCCATCCATCCATCAGGAATTTCAGATGAGTTACAAAACTTTGTATGTGCTTTATTATCAAACTTATCAGCAATAACAGCATCGGTAGGTAAATGGAAACAAACACTATTCTCTTCTGCTTTCATCATGGCAGCTTTTGCTGTTTCAACAAGATCATTTTCAACAAGCGAATTGCCAATATTGCCACCAAGTGCTTTTATAAAAGTAAACATCATGCCACCTCCAATAAGGATGTTGTCAACTTTATCTATTAAATTATTAATGATTTCAATTTTACCAGATATTTTTGCGCCACCAAGAATTGCCGTAACCGGCTTTTTACCTTCCTTAATAACCTTGTTGATATTAGTGATTTCATTATTCATCACATAACCAAACATTCTATTCTCCGGAAAAAATTTAGCAATTACTGCTGTTGAGGCGTGAGCACGATGAGCAGTACCAAAGGCATCATTCATATAAACGTCTGCAAGTTGAGCAAGTTTTTTTGCAAAAGTTTCATCACCTGCTGTCTCTTCTTTATAAAAACGGAGGTTTTCAAGCAGCAACACATTCCCCGCTTTTAATTTTTTAGCAAGTTCAACAGCCTGTTTGCCAATACAATCGTCTGCAAATTGCACTTTAACACCAAGTAATTCAGATAGTTCGTTAACGATGTGTTTTAGTGAAAATTTATCTTCCGGACCATGTTTTGGTCTGCCCAAATGCGACATAAGTATTACAGCGCCTCCTGAGCTAAGTACCTTTTTAATAGTGGGTATTGCGGCTCTAATTCGAGTGTTGTCGGTAATTTCAAGTTTGTCATTAAGAGGCACGTTAAAATCAACTCTAATGATTACTTTTTTATTTGTAAAATCGAAAGTATCAATATTTTTCATCATTTTATGTTTAATATTTGTAACAAGGTTAGAACTTGCGACAAAGTTATAAAAACAAATAGTACTGTTATTTTTAAAAAAAGATATTTTGACTTATTTTTAAGAAATAATGTTGATAAAACCTTAAATTATAAATTTAAAGGTATGGCAGCAATCAGTTTTTTGGTATAATCTGATTGAGGATTTGAATAAACTTCATCAGCATCGCCAATTTCCACAATTTGACCATTTTTCATAACCATAATTCTGTCGCTCATAAACTTAACAACATTTAAATCGTGCGAGATAAATATATATGTAAATCCAAATTCATATTTCAACTCATTTAACAGGTTAAGTACTTTGGCTTGTATTGATACATCGAGTGCAGAGACAACCTCATCACAAATAATAAATTTAGGATTAACGGCAAGGGTTCGCGCAATTACTATTCGCTGGCGTTGTCCGCCCGAAAACTCATGTGGATATCTGTTATAATGATCTTTTTTTAGTCCAACACGTTCCATTAGCTGCAGCACTTTTTGTTTACGCTGCTTATTATTTTGGTGCAGATGATGAACATTCATTGGTTCAAGGATAGCATTACCAACACTCATTCGTGGATTTAACGATGAATATGGATCCTGAAAAATAATATTAATATTTTTTCGCTGTTTTCTTAATAAGCTGTTACTCAGCTGTATTAAATTATTATTGTTAAATAAAATTGATCCGCTATCAGGCTGAATTAGTCGCAAGACACTCCTCCCCAAGGTTGTTTTTCCACATCCTGATTCACCAACCAATCCAAGCGTTTCACCAGGGAAAACATTAAAACTTATATTATCAACAGCCCGAACAGATTCAGTAATTTTTCCAAATATATTTTTTGAAATAACATATTTTTTCTCAAGGTTTTTTACTTTTAAAATTGGCTTTTTACTGTACATTAAGCTGTGATACTCATCTCTGTGACGATTGTCAATAGTTTCTGATTCACAAATGTTTCCTTCTAAAAAATCATCAATAACCGGAAGTTTTAAAACACGTTTATTTGATGCTGGACGGCAGGCAAGCAAGCCCTTTGTATAAGGATGTTCAGGGTTATTAAAGACTTTCTTTATATTTCCTCTTTCAACAATCTTGCCTTTGTGCATAACTAACACTTCATCTGCAATCTCACTAACCACACTTAAATCATGACTAATAAAAATCAATCCCATCCCCAATTCATTTCTGAGTTTGTTTAGTAATGCAATAATTTCTTTTTGTACTGTAACATCCAATGCGGTGGTAGGTTCATCAGCAATAAGCAAATCAGGATTATTTGCAATAGCCATAGCAATCATTATTCTCTGTTTTTGTCCACCCGAAAGTTGATGTGGATAACTATTGTAAATGTATCTGGGGCGTGGTAAGTTTACTTTTTTGAATAATGATATAACTTGCTGTTGGGCAGCTTTTTTGCTTATGTTCTGATGAAGCAATATACTCTCTATTACTTGCTTGCCGCAACGCATCACAGGGTTTAGGGCTGTCATGGGTTCTTGAAATATCATAGAAATATTATTTCCACGAAACTTTCTCATTTCCCCTGATTTCAAACTAATTAACTCATTATTATCAAAATATATTTCACCCGAAACAATATGTGCTTGTGGTGGTAGTAACTTCATTACAGCTAATGCTGTTATTGATTTCCCTGATCCCGACTCACCCACAATGCCAATTGCCTCACCTTTTTGCACAGTAAAGCTCACATTATCAACAGCTTTAATCAATGACGTCTCAGAAATAATATCTATTGTAAGGTTTGATATTTGTAGCAAATCAGAATATATTAATTGAAAATTAAGAAATAAATACTACTTTTGCAGCGATTTTTAGCAATCAGTAAAATTAATCAAATGTCGAATCCAAAAGTAAGTATTTTTACCGGTCGTAAAACACGCTATCTTGCCGAAAAAATAGCAAATAGTTATGGCATTGAACTTGGTAAGTCAATAGTAACAAATTTTTCTGATGGTGAATTTCAAACCTCTTTTGAAGAGAATATCAGAGGGCATGATGTTTTCATTATACAATCAACAGTTCCGCCAAGCGATAACCTGCTTGAATTATTGATGATGGTTGACGCCGCAAGACGTGCATCAGCAAGAAAGATAATAGTTGTTATCCCCTACTTTGGATATGCTCGTCAAGACCGAAAAGACAAGCCCAGAGTTGCTATTGCGTCAAAATTGATTGCAAATCTTTTAACAATAGCAGGTATAAATAGGATTATAACTTTAGATTTGCATGCTGATCAAATTCAGGGTTTCTTTGAAGTTCCTGTTGACAACCTTTATGCGTCGCAAATTTTTATAAAGTATATACGCAATTTAAATCTCCCGGATTTGATTATGGCTTCTCCTGATACCGGAGGTACCCGACGAGCAGCATCTTATGCCAAGGCTCTCGATACAGGATTTGTTATTTGTTACAAACAACGAGCAAAGCCTAATGTTATCGAGCAAATGGAATTGATTGGAGATGTGGAAGGTAAAGATGTTATCCTGATGGATGATATTATTGATACCGCCGGCACAATTACAAAAGCAGCCGATTTAATAATGGAACATGGAGCAAGTAGCGTAAGAGCCTTTTGTACTCATGCAATATTCTCGGGTAGTGCATATGAGCATATCATAAATTCTAAATTAACCGAAGTTATTGTTAGCGATACAATACCATTAAAACAAACACTTGATAAAATTAAAGTATTAAGTACTGCCGATTTGTTTGCCGAAGTTATTAGAAGAGTCCAAAATTTTGAATCCATCAGCAGTATGTTCGATTTAAAAAAGAAATAAATTATTTATATTATTATTAACTAAAATTATTTAAAAATGAAAAAAGTATCATTGAGCGGTTCTCTTAGAGAGAACGTAGGGAAAAAAGATGCTAAAAAACACAGAAGAGAAGGTAATATACCATGTGTTATTTACGGAGGAGAAAAACAAATCCATTTTGTTACAAATGAAATTAAATTTGACAAAGTAATTTTTACTCCTGATGTATTTATAATTACTATCCCAATTGATGGGAAAGAATACAAAACAATATTACAAGAAGTTCAGTATCATCCGGTTACGGATAAAGTATTACATGCTGATTTTCTCGAGTTAACTTCTGGGAAAGATGTTACAATTGGGATTCCGGTTCATTTAACAGGAAGCTCAGTAGGAGTTTTGGCTGGTGGTCAGCTCATTAAAAAAATGCATAAAATCCGTTTAAGAGGTCTTGTTGACGATATGCCGGACAAAGTTGAAGTTGACATAACTAACCTTTCAATAGGTAACTCTGTAAAAATTAAAGACCTTGACTTTGAAAACATCTCAGTTATGGAACCAAATAACGCCGTTGTTGTTCTTGTTAAAATGTCGCGTAATGTTACTGAAGAAGGTGACGAAAGTGAAGAAGAAGAAGGTGAAGAAGGCGAAGTCGAAGGCGAAGAAAAAACAAAAGTTGCTGAATAGCATATTATGTTTTAATTATAATTATCGGGGGATGGAGCTATTTATTAACTTCACCCCCTTTTTTATCTAAATTAAAGTATATCTAAAGTGAAATATTTAATAGCCGGACTTGGGAATATTGGTGTAGAATATTTTAATACAAGACATAATATTGGTTTTGATGTTGCTGATGCATTAACTAATGAGCTAAAAGGTATTTCTAAAATAGAAAAACTGGCAATAATTTCACGAGTTAAATATCGCGGACGAACACTTGTTATACTAAAACCTACAACCTATATGAACCTTAGTGGCAAGGCAATAAAATATTGGCTCGATAAAGAAAAGTTATCACCCGATAAATTACTTGTTGTACTTGATGATATTGCATTGCCAACAGGTACCCTGCGCATGAAAGCAAAAGGTGGCGATGCCGGACACAATGGCCTTACTAATATTATTGATAAATTAGGAACAAATACATTCCCGCGCCTTCGTATCGGTATTGGCAATAACTTTTCTGTCGGACAGCAGGCAAATTATGTACTCGGTAAATGGTCAAAGTCAGAAGAAATACTGATTGCCCCACGTATAGAAACAGCTTCTGAAATGGTAAAAAGCTTTGTTTCAATTGGTATTGAAAGAACTATGACAAGTTTTAATAACAAATAGTACCTGCAAGAAAACTCATCATTTTCAAGTCTTTTATAAGAAAGCGTCAAAGACAAGACCTTTGAAGATTTTGAATTCAAGGAGTTTACGAAAATACCTTTTGGGGTTAAATAAAATCATATTACAACCCCAAAAACAGCCTGATTGCCATGCCTATTCTACAATTAAACTATAAAAACGTAATGCATGTATGTAAGGTCAATGTG
>CAZGWS010000054.1:0-15438 GCA_964528805.1 uncultured Lentimicrobiaceae bacterium
GTGGCGTCCATAATTCTTTTTTAGTAAACACTATCCAACGTGAGCTAAAACAAAAAATAGAAATTCCCGATAACACAATTATTGATTTTAAAGAAGCACTAATTTTTGCTTTTCTAGGGGTATTACGTATAGAAGAAAAAATAAACTGCCTTGCTTCAGCCACAGGCGCAATACGTGATAGCTCATCAGGAGTAATCTATAATAACCTTTAAATTTGTTAATTACATTATTGTATTTTTTTATACTATGAAGCCGAGTCTTCAAGATTGAAAAAGAAAAGAGCAAAACAAGTTTATTCGAATGGATTACAATTAGCATTGGAACAAGATTAATTAGACTTCCAATATGAACAATAATCAAGCCCTTAATTACCCATCTGTACTCGTTACCGCAAAGGTAAGAATAGCCTTCTGCAAATAGATTAATATTTGATATATATTTTTATATTTGCATAAATTTTTGCATATTTACAAATAAATATGTAGTTTTGCAATAAATAAACTTATTAATTATGTCTGATTGGAATGATAAAGTTAAACGATTATTAAAATCTGAATTAGTCCGTAGAGGGATTTCAAATTCACATTTGGTTTTATTGCTTGAAAATATTGGAGTTGAAGAGACAAAATCAAGTATTGATAGTAAAATAAGTCGTGGCACTTTTAGTGCTTGTTTTTTCTTGCAATGCTTAACTGTTATTGGTTGTAAAAAATTGGAAATTCAAGAATACGAAAATCAATTATCAAATGCTGCTGAGCCACAATTAGAATATAGCCTAAAAAAGTAATAAAAATGAAGAAAGTTAAATTTATAGATTTATTTGCCGGACTTGGAGGTATTAGGTTAGGCTTTGAAAAATCATTCCAAGAACTGGGATATGAAACCGAATGTGTAATGACTTCCGAGATTAAACCTTATGCTATTGAAACATTAGCAAAAAATTTTAATCACGATTACTTTGTAGGGGATATTTTTAAAGTTGGAAATGAGCAAATACCGGATTTTGACTTTTTGTTAGGAGGTTTCCCTTGTCAACCATTTAGTACAGGAGGGAAGCGTCAAGGTTTTGTAGATACGAGAGGAACTTTGTTTTTTGAAATTGAAAGAATATTAAAAGCTAAAAATCCATTTGGTTTTATTCTTGAAAATGTTGAAGGGCTTGTAAAGCACGATTTAGAGAGCAAAGAAGATAAAGTTGGCAGAACTTTATCCACCATATTATTTAAACTTGAAAGAGAATTATGTTACAATGTTTCTTGGAAAGTTCTTGATTCTATTGATTTTGGGTTACCACAATCTCGCAAAAGAATTTTCATTGTAGGAACAAAAGATGTGAAAGTAGATCTCACTGTTACAACTAATAAATTCAAGCCGTTAAAAACTATTTTTGAAAAGGGACTTGAAACCATTAATTCTGATTTTACCGAAAAACTTTTTAGTCATTTTAAAATAGAGGATTTATACGGAAAATCAATTAAAGATAAAAGAGGAGGCGATAATAATATTCATAGTTGGGATATTGGTATTAAAGGTGAAGTTTCTGACGAACAAATTATTTTATTGAATAAACTTTTTAAAGAAAGACGTAAAAAGCATTGGGCTGAGAAAATTGGTATTGATTGGATGGATGGGATGCCATTAACTTTAAAACAAATTACAACTTTCCATAAAAATGAAAAACTCAAAATATTGTTAGATGATTTGGTTGCGAAAGGTTATCTGCGATTTGAATATCCAAAAAAGTTAGTTTGTGAAATTACTGAAAATGGAGAAAAAAAGTATAGAACATACGACGAAACTAAACCTAAAGGTTATAACATAGTAGCAGGTAAGTTGAGTTTTGAAATAAATAAAATACTTGACCCAAATGATATTGCACCAACACTTGTTGCTACCGATGTTTCTCGCTTAGCAGTCCCAGACAATAATGGTTTAAGAAGACTTACTAAACGTGAAGGATTGAGGCTATTTGGTTATCCAGAATGGTATGAAATTTCAGTGAAAGAAACAGAGGCTTTTGATTTACTGGGAAATACTGTTGCTGTTCCTGTTGTAGAGCATGTTGCAAGTCAGTTAGCGGAAATTTACAAAAGGAACTTATCTTATTCTACAATTAAGGAAACTCCAGTGTATTCTTGATAATTTTTTAGTACATTTCTTAACCAATGTCCATTTGTATGCCTTGTTTGTGGGTATTGGTATCTCGTATTATTTAATGCGGTAAGAAATTCTTCTTTACTTTGAAAAGGTTTAAATGTTGCTCTGTCAGAATACCAAATGCTAGGTCTTATATTGTAAATAACACTTTTCTTCTCTTGAACTTTTAAGGGGTAAGTTCCACTTGGGCAAGCTAATTCCCATATTTTTTTTAGCCAAACATTTTTTATGCTAATTACGCCATCCTTCATTTGATATGCAATAATTAGATAGTCAGAATCTAAACGATAAGCATTTTCCAATAAAGAGCTGCAATATGAATCAAAGTTAGCTAAATCAAAGCCCGGACCTCTATCAAAATCAAATGATTTAACTTCCAAAAGTCCTTTTTTATGGTCGTCTTTGTCTAATAGAAAATCAGGAAACGTTTGGGAATTTGTATTCTCTTCAAAATCAATTTCAGATTGTTGAAACCAAGCTTTCAACCATTCTTGAAGCAAATTTCCAACAGTATCTTTTGTCTTAATTAAGATGCTTAAATCTTTAACAGTAAATTTAATGCTTCCTGTTTCACCTATGATCCTGTATTCCTCAACAAGTTTTTTGTATAATTGCTCTGCTGTTAATTTCATTAAGTCTTGTTAGATATTTTATTCCACAAATATATAAAAATAAATATAAGAATTTAGGTTTAAAAGGACTCATTATGCCAAAATACTGTGAGCTTAAGATGAACAATAAAGAAGATTTTGTGAGAGACAAGCAGTAATGACAATTAAAGTGTTTGTGAGCTAAAAAGGCAAATAAGCTTCTCTATTACGTTGATATTTAGCAGTATAGAGTTATTGTAAGCATTTAATCATTAAGCTTAAGTACAACTAAAAAAGCTTTCTGTGGTACCTCTACGTTGCCAACCTGCCTCATTCGTTTTTTACCTTTCTTTTGCTTCTCCAGCAGTTTGCGCTTACGGGTAATGTCGCCACCATAGCACTTAGCAGTAACATCTTTACGAACAGCTTTGATAGTTTCGCGAGCGATAATTTTAGCGCCAATAGCAGCTTGTATGGCAATATCAAATTGTTGACGCGGAATAAGGTCTTTTAATTTTTTACATATTTTTCTGCCAAATTCATAGGCGTTGTCAATATGTGTTAGTGATGATAAAGCATCAACAGGCTCACCATTTAATAATATGTCGAGTTTTATAAGTTTTGCAGGCCTGTACCCGCTTATGTGATAATCAAACGATGCGTATCCTTTTGATATGCTTTTCAGCTTATCATAAAAGTCGAAAACAATTTCACCAAGAGGGATGTCAACGGTTAGTTCTACACGACTAGTTGTAAGATACATCTGGTTTTTAAGTTCACCTCTTTTATCTAAGCATAGTTTAATTATCGGTCCAATATATTCGGAACGAGTAATCACCTGAGCATTGATAAAAGGTTCCTCAATATGGTCAATATATTTTTGTTCAGGTAATCCTGATGGATTATGAACTTCAACAATTTTATTTTTATTTGTGATTGCCCTGTATGATACGTTGGGCATTGTGGTAATTACGTTCATGTTAAACTCACGATCCAATCTTTCCTGGATTATCTCCATGTGTAGTAGCCCTAAAAAACCACATCTGAAGCCAAAACCCAAAGCCATTGACGATTCAGGTTCAAAAGTTAACGATGCATCATTAAGTTGAAGTTTCTCAATTGATGAGCGTAACTCCTCATATTCCTCAGGATCAGTGGGATAAAGCCCTGCAAACACCATGGGTTTAACATCTTCAAAGCCTTCAACCGATTTTTTACAAGGGTTAAGTGTGTGCGTAATTGTATCACCAACTTTTACTTCTTTTGAAGTTTTGACACCCGAAATAATATAGCCTACATCACCTGTTTTGAGTACGCTTCGCGATTCTTGTTGCAGTTTCAAAACGCCAATTTCAACTGCTTCATATTCTTTTCCAGTATTTACAAATTTTACTTTATCACCTTTTCTAATTTCTCCATTAAATATCCTAAAATAAGCAATAATACCACGAAAAGAATTGAAAACAGAATCGAAAATTAATGCTTGCAATGGCTCATCAGGGCTTCCTGTTGGAGGAGGAATTTTATTTATAATTGCATCAAGAATAGTGTCAACACCATAACCTGTTTTGCCACTTGCTTCAATAATATCATCATAGTCGCAGCCAATCATGTCAACAATCTGATCCTTTACTTCATCGGGCATCGCATTATCCAAATCCATTTTATTAAGTATCGGTATTATCTCAAGATCGTTCTCAATAGCAAGATAAAGGTTTGATATTGTTTGTGCCTGAATGCCTTGCGTAGCATCAATAATAAGAAGTGCCCCCTCGCAAGCAGCTATCGATCGAGAAACTTCGTACGAAAAATCAACATGCCCTGGGGTATCTATAAGGTTTAATATGTAATGCTCATTTTCATGTGTATAGTCCATTTGTATAGCATGACTTTTAATGGTAATGCCTCTCTCACGCTCAATGTCCATGTCATCAAGTACTTGTGCCTGACGGTCTCGCCCCGAAACAGTATCGGTATATTCAAGTAGTCTATCTGCTAAAGTACTTTTGCCATGATCTATGTGGGCGATAATACAGAAATTTCGTATATTTTTCATAAGTGGCAAAAGTACAAAGTTTTCTCCTTACCTGACTTTAACCTTCATAATTCATATATTTAGCATAATACAAACATTATTCAACTAAACCAGGCGATATAGCTGTCTGTTCCAAAGGCTTAGCAATAATGCCGTCATATTATTGTAAACAAACTTTAGCAGAAGGTAAAAGAAATAAATTATGATTATAAATCTTATAGAGTATTGATATAGTTATATTACTAACTATTTTGATCTTTTTAAGAATTAATCAAGTTAAATCAATTGTTGAGATATCGTAAATTAACCTTAATTTTGCAAATGTTTGTTTGGAATAATTATTGATAAACAAGCATTTTAATCAAAAGTATTATGTTAGGTATATTTAAAAAAATTTTTGGAGATAAATCAAAAAAGGATTTGAAATTAGTGAATCCATTTGTAGATAAAGTTAAAGCTGTTTATGATGATATTCAAAAGTTTACAAATGATGAGTTACGTGCAAAAACAATTGAATTTAAAAAGCGTATTTCCGATTTTATTAGCGAAGAAGAAACTGAAATTGCAAGATTAAAAAAGGAAATGGATTCTAATCCGGATATGGATGTTGACATTAAGGAGGCGAACTATAATACGATTGATAAACTCTCTAAGGTTAGTTACGAAAAAACTGAGGAGGTGTTAAACCAGATATTGCCCGAAGCATTCTCTGTAATGAAGGAAACCGCTCGAAGGTTTGCCGAAAGTGATGTTGTTGAAGTAACAGCAAATGATTTCGATGGAAGCATGAGCGTTTTATTCGATAACATAAATATAGTTGACGATAAGGCACAATATAATACCAGTTGGCTGGCAGGTGGTAACGTTATTACTTGGGATATGATCCATTATGATGTTCAGCTTATTGGTGGGACAGTTTTGCATCAAGGTAAAATTGCTGAGATGGCAACCGGTGAAGGGAAAACCCTTGTTGCAACATTGCCTGTTTACCTAAACGCATTAACAGGCAAAGGTGTTCATATTGTTACTGTTAACGATTATCTTGCAAAACGCGACTCACAATGGATGGGTATGCTGTATATATTTCATGGCTTAAGTGTTGATTGTATTGATAATCACCAACCTAATACAGATGAACGACGAAAAGCCTATCTCGCTGATGTTACCTTTGGTACAAATAATGAGTTTGGTTTCGATTATTTGCGTGACAATATGACAGGTAATCCTGATGAGCTTGTGCAGCGTGAGCATAACTATGTTATTGTGGATGAGGTTGACTCAGTATTAATAGATGATGCTCGAACTCCACTAATCATTTCAGGTCCAACACCCAAAGGCGAAATCCATGAATTTGATAACCTTAAAGCTGACGTTCAAAAACTTTATAATGCACAAAAATCACTCGTCGCTAAAATTTTAGTGGAAGCTAAAAGCATGCTTAAAAATAAAGATAGTAAAGATAATATTAAAAAAGCCGGAGATGCCATCTTTAGGGCTTATCATGGCTTGCCTAAAAATAAGGCCCTAATTAAACTGTTAAGTGAAGAAGGTAATAAGCACTTAATGCAAAAAACAGAAAGCTACTATCTGCAAGAGCAGGCAAAGCATATGAATATTATTGATGATGAGCTGTATTTTGTTAATGATGAAAAGCATAATTCTGTAGATCTTACTGAAAAAGGAATTGATCTTCTTAGCGAATCATACGACGAACCTGACTTTTTCATTATGCCTGATATTGGCTCTCGCATTGCAGAACTGGAAAATGAAAATCTTTCGGTAAGTGAAATGAAAGAGCAAAAAGCTAAGATGATTCAGGACTACTCCGTTAAGTCAGAAAGAATACATACAGTTACTCAGCTACTTAAGGCTTATACACTTTTCGAGAAAGATATAGAATATGTTATAATGGATAACAAAGTTAAGATTGTTGATGAGCAAACAGGTCGTGTTATGGAAGGTCGGCGCTATTCCGATGGCTTGCACCAAGCAATTGAAGCTAAAGAAAATTTAAAAGTTGAAGCAGCTACTCAAACCTATGCCACAATAACATTGCAGAATTATTTCCGTATGTATAAGAAACTCTCCGGCATGACCGGTACTGCTGAAACAGAAGCCGGTGAATTGTGGGATATTTATAAACTTGATGTTGTAGTGATACCTACCAACAAACCTATTATCAGAGACGATAGACAGGATTTAGTTTATAAAACAAAACGCGAAAAGTATAATGCCGTTATTGATGAAATAGAAAAACTTGTTACCGCAAATCGACCAGTGCTGGTTGGGACAACTTCTGTTGAAATTTCGGAGTTGTTAGGAAGAATGCTGAACAGAAAACATATTTCTCATAATGTTCTAAATGCTAAACTACATCAGCGTGAAGCACAAGTAGTTAGAGAAGCCGGTAAGGCAGGGATGGTAACTATTGCTACTAATATGGCAGGACGTGGTACTGATATTAAATTAAGCGAAGAAGTTGTTCGATCGGGTGGTTTAGCAATTATTGGTACCGAACGGCACGATTCAAGACGAGTTGACCGCCAGTTAAGAGGTCGTGCAGGTCGTCAGGGTGATCCGGGAAGCTCACAATTTTTTGTTTCACTTGAAGATAATCTGATGAGGATGTTTGGCTCAGGACGTATAGCCGGAATTATGGATAAACTGGGTCTTGATGAGGGAGAGGTAATTCAGCACTCCATGATTACTAAGTCGATTGAACGTGCTCAAAAAAAGGTTGAAGAGAATAACTTTGGCGTTCGTAAACATTTATTGGAATATGACGACGTAATGAGTTCACAGCGTGAAGTTATTTACAAACGTCGTCGCCACGCTTTATTTGGAGAAAGACTTTCTGTTGACATATCAAATATGATTTACGATTTATGTGATCAAATTGTTACCGATTACCAATCTTCAAGTGATTTTGAAGGCTTTGAAAAAGAAGCACTTAGATCACTTGCCGTTGAGTCGCCTTTTGACGAAAATGAATTTGCACGCTCTGATTCTGAGACTCTTATAAACGATCTGATGAAAGTTGTTTATTCGGCTTATACTGAAAAAAGAAACAGACTCGCAGTAAGTACGCTTCCTATTATCAAAGATGTTTATGAAAATCAAAGGCAGTATGAAAATATTGCCATCCCATTCTCAGATGGCATGCGTCAGGTTCAAGTAATTGCAAACCTTAAAAAGTCTGTTGAGTCAGATGGTGCCGAAGTGCCTGTTGCATTTGAAAAGAGTATTACGCTTTCAACTATTGATGATTTGTGGAAAGAGCAACTGCGTGAGATGGATGATCTTAAACAATCGGTGCAAAATGCCTCATATGAGCAAAAAGATCCTTTACTTATTTATAAATTTGAATCTTTCGAATTATTTAAAAAGATGATTCAAAAGATTAACAAAGATGTTGGGTCGTACCTTATTAAAGGCGATGTATTTATGCAAAGTGATACAACGTTGCGCGAAGTGCAAATACCTCGCCGGCTCGATCGTTCGCAAATGAAAGAGGAGAGGGGTGATTTGCTGTCACAATCAAATAGCGATACTCAGGAAAATAAAAAGCCACAACCTGTAAAAGTTGAAAAACGAGTAGGCAGAAACGACCCATGCCCTTGTGGTAGTGGTAAAAAATATAAGCATTGCCATGGGAAGTTATAGTACATAGCAGTTGGAGTTATTTTGGCTAACCGGTGCTATTCATTTTTATATATTTTTTGATTAAATATTAAACAAATGAGAAAAACATTAATATTTTTAGGACTAATTTTGCTGCCGATTATCTCACTATTCACCGAGGGTTGCAGCTCTTCAAATAATGTTACACCACAGTATCCAACGTACAGCTATATCGATCCAATTATTAATCCGCCTGATGAATTTGATATATTGTATAATATGAGCCTTATGGGCGATCAATCGGCTTATGTAACTTTTGATAGTAATGCTGTGTGGAAGGTTGAGAAGCTGGGAGACAGCAGGATAGGTTTTGCTGTTTCTAATGATACTATTGTTCGTATTATTTCAAGCGTTGATACAATTGGCTTCAAAGGAGGTTTTATTTATACCTTTGTTGCGAATAATAATAATTATCCTGATTTTAATAATTTTTTTACGCACTTCACTAAATTATCTATTGATTATAACGGGTTTAAGCCTAAGCTCTAATTTATTATCTTAAATCCACAAATATCTTTTATTGCAAAGCCAAATAGTACGCTATTTTATTAGTACCCAAAAAAACCAACTCGCCGTTACCATGGCTAACGCTTGCGAAGCTTTTTTCTGCGCTTTATAAATCCTGACGCACTCTTCGATTTATTGTTACAAAAGTGCCTTGCGCAATTTAGTGTATAATAACACACTCTCTCCCTTTTCTTTAAGTGTCATGTTAATTGTACTGTATTTACCTCGTATTTTGGCAAAATAGTGGCAGTAAAAGCATACAATATTTTCTTGTGCAAATATAATAAAGTATAAATTCTTATTTCCAATCATAGTATATTTTCTATATTTGTAAATCGTAATTTGTCTTTGCAAGAAAACGCCAAATACTGCGTTATTCTCGTTTTTGAATCAGTCATTTACAATACGTAAACTCCTTGAATTCAAAACATTCGAAAGCCTTGTCTTTGACGCTTTCTTATCAAAGACTCGAAAATGATGAGTTTTCTTGCAGGTACTAATTAATAAATAATTAAGGTTATGATAAAAAAATACAGTTTAATATTTTTATTTGCGGCTTTGATGCTTCTACAGGGGGAGGGAGTATTCTCATCGAATATAAACTCGTCTAAAAAAGGTAAACGTCCAAAAGTTGGTCTTGTACTAAGTGGGGGTGGTGCAAAGGGGTTTGCATATATTGGTTTACTGCGAGTTATGCAAGAAGTTGGCTTACAGGTTGATTATGTTGGAGGAACAAGTATTGGAAGCATTGTTGCTGCATTGTATGCTATCGGCTATAGCCCCGATGAAATTGATCGAATGGTTAGTGAACAAAACTGGGCCGACTTACTAATTGACAAAATACCTCGTAAATATGTAGCGTACGAGGAAAAGGAGTTTATGGAAAATGATATTATTTCTTTTCCATTTAAAAAGCGTAAAATAGGCTTAAAACAAGCAATGTATCAGGGGCAGCAGGTTAACTTGTTGTTAAATCGGTTTTACTCTCCTGTATGGAATACAACAGATTTTAGTAAATTCCAAACGCCATTTTTATGCGTTGCAACAAACTTATTTAACGGCAATGCAGAAGTATTAAAACATGGATATTTACCAATGGCTGTACGCTCAAGTATGTCTATTCCGGGCTATTTTTCACCCACTCATTATCAGGGCTACTACCTTGTTGACGGAGGTATTGTAGATAACTATCCTGCCGATAAGGTTAAGGAAGAAGGTGCAAAACTTATTGTAGGTGGTGATGTGCAGTCAGGTCTTGCTGATAACATTTCTCAGCTCAGTACAATGACCGAAATTATTAATCAAATAATATTCTTTCATGGCGAAAAAGCAAATGAGGAGGCTGCTAAAATAATAAATTTGAATATTCGATTTGATGTTCAGGCCGGAATGATGGATTTTACAAAATATAAATCGATTATTGCTTACGGCGAAAAAGTTGCACGCGAACATTATGGTGAGTTAAAAAAACTTGCAGATTCGCTAAATGCTCTTGAGTATGTACCGCTAAAACAATATAATACAAAGCCTATCGACTCGATTAATATTGCCAATGTAATTTATGAAGGAAAAAATAAAATGTCGTTAAATTATTTGGATAATTATTTCGAGCGTTTTAAAAATTCAAAAATATCAATTGACGAACTGGAATATGAAATAACAAGGGTTTATGGAACCAGATTTTTTAGTCATGTTTTTTACGAATTCAAACCTGTTGGCAATAACAAGGCCGATTTGATTATTAAGCTTAAGGAAGGATCTCCCGGATACTTTTCAGCATCTTTACACTACGATACCGACTATGGTGGCAGCATTCGAGTTGATGCAATCTTCAGGAATGTACTTGGACACAGAAGTAAGTTGTTTACTGAGTTAACATTGGGTAGTAACCCTCGCTTTCGTGCTCTATATCTCCTATCTAATGGACCAAAACCCGGTATCGGTGCTAATATCGACTTGTATAACTTTACATTTAATGACTATAAGAAAGAAAAGATTATTCATACATTTTATTTTACAAACTACAGAACTTCGGCATTTGTAACATCAATATACCGAAATCTATATAGCTTTAGGGCGGGTGTTGAGTATGAGTACTTTAGATTTGATCAGAGCAACCTTAACCCCGATTCTCTTTTTGTACCTTTTGATAATTTTAATAGTTACGGTAACATTTTTGTTAAATTTAGAGCAGATACCAGAAACAAATCCTATTTCTCTACTAGTGGTTTTAATGCCGAGTTTAAGGCTATTTATGTAGTGCCAATGTCAAAAGGTTGGGTACAGGATATATTAACAAACTCATTTGTGGCATTTTTAAAATACGATCAAAGTTTTACTGTAGCACCCAAGTTTGTTATTAAGCCGGGATTGTTTTTAGGAGGTACACTACAGGTACACTCATCTAGTTCACTCAACTATACTCCTCCTCAGCATTTATTCGGGGTAGGTGGATTAAACAACTTAAATTATGTTGCCAGCTTTGTTCCTTTTACAGGTGTGCATTTTGTACAAAAATTTGGCAATTTTTCTGCTATTGGGCGACTAAAAGTTCAATATAATATTTATAAAAAACTGTATCTTACTTATAGAACTGATGTTGGATTGACGGAATATGATTTTAACGATTTTCTAAATATTGAAAATATTATGCTTGGTTATGGTATAACAGCATCATACGATAGTTTTATTGGTCCCGTTGAGTTTACGCTTATGGGTTCAAATCTGAATCCTTCGCTATCAATATTTGTGAATATTGGTTTTAGTTTTTAACTTTAAAATAAAATATATGTATAAAAGAGTATTATTAAAATTAAGTGGTGAAGCTTTAATGGGCGATCAGGATTATGGAATTGATCCGACAATACTTTCAAAATATTGTGAAGATATTAAACAAATTGTTGATAAGAAGGTACAGGTTGCTATTGTAATTGGAGGCGGAAATATTTTTAGAGGAATACAAGGTGCTGCCAAAGGGATGGACAGAGTGCAAGGCGATTATATGGGAATGTTGGCAACGGTTATTAATTCTATGGCACTACAGGCCGAACTCGAAAAACAAAATGTGAGTGTTAAGTTGCTCTCAGGAATTGCCATTGACCCAATTGCCGAGTTAACAAGTGCGCATAAAGTAAAACAATATTTAGATGATGGATATGTAGTAATAATTGGTGGGGGTACCGGAAATCCTTTTTTTACTACCGATTCTGCGTCTGCCTTGCGTGCGGTTGAAATAGGTGCTGATGTACTTTTAAAGGGTACACGTGTTGATGGAGTTTATACTGCTGATCCTGAAAAAGACCCAAATGCAATAAAATATCAAACAATTACTTTCGAGGAAGCGTATGCAAAAGGCTTGAAAATTATGGATTTAACAGCCTTCACACTTTGTCGTGAAAACAAATTACCTATTTTAGTATTTGATATGAATTCCAAAGGTAATTTGCAGAAAGTAGTTGAAGGAAAGAATATTGGAACTATTGTAAAGTCTAATGATTAGTAAGTATCAGACTATTTAATAATTAAATCAGTTTTGTAAGTTTATACGTGTTGTTATAAACAAATTTATATTATTTATTTACCTGTAATATCATTAGAAATTGTACATTTGTTCCAATTAATATTTAAAAATATGACAGATGATGCCTTATTTTGCATAGAAGAGACTAAAGAAAATATGCAGCAAGCAATTACCCACTTGGAAAAAGAATATTTAAAAGTTAGAGCCGGAAAGGCAAATCCGGCAATGTTGACAGGAGTTAGGGTTGAATATTATGGCGTTTCAACACCAATTGAACAAACAGCAAATATTAACACCCCTGATGCACGCCAAATAGTTGTTCAGCCTTTTGACAGAACAACCATCCATGAAATTGAAAAAGCAATACTAAATGCTAATCTTGGATTTAATCCTCAAAACGAAGGCGATTTAATTAGAATTAATGTACCCCCGCTAACCGAGGAAAGAAGAAAAGAACTTGTTAAAAAAGCAAAGGCTATTACCGAAGATACAAAAATAGGAATCCGTAATGCACGTAAACACGGTAACGACGAAGCAAAAACATTAGAAAAAAGTGGTGACCTGTCTGAAGATGACTCAAAACGGTTAATGGAAGAAATTCAAAAGCTTACCGATAAATATTCTTCACAAGTAGATGACCTATTTGAAAAAAAAGAAAAAGATATCCTTACTGTTTAATAAAACTTATTGTCAGGAAAGTACTCCTAAATTAGGGCTTGCTGATTTTTTTTTGTTTACGCTTTTTAACTTTCCTGTTATTTTCGGTAAACGATTTTACCCTTTTTATTAAGCTAAAAGTAAATTTAGCTATGTTTGAAGTGGTTAGCAGCGAGTCGTAAGCCTTGCCTATTATCTGCTTGGTTATGTTTGTTACGTTAAAGCTATTCTCAAGGTCATTTATTTTATTAGTTAACGTTTCTTTCTGCTCCTGAAGTTCAATATGTACCTCCTCAATGTGTTTTGATAACGATTTTACAGTTTCAAACGTAGTTGTGCTGTTAGTGGATTTATCATCATCAAACAGTATTTTTCCCAATATTCTTCTTGAGGGATTGAATATTAATTTTTGTCGATACACAAAAATTAATATTCCAAAAACAGCATAACCGGCTGCAACAACAATGTACCCTGTTCCAATTCCCAGTCCGGTTATTTCGCCAAACCATCCTGCAAAAGCAAACGAGATAAATAATAATACAAAGCTACCAAAGCCAAGTAAAAGTACTAACAACAATAGGTACGACGATAGTTCACCCATGCGCTTTGTCCAAATAAGCTTGTTGTATGTTATCTCTTTTTCAATAAAAAGCTTAAGCTCCTCAAGTGCATCCTTAAGGGGCGTAAATATATCATCGTACTCCATAAAACAATAAAATTTATAATAATTTATCTTGCCTTTGCTTTATCTTTTACATCCTCAATTAATTCTGATGTACTTTTTTTGATAGTTTCGAGAGTTTCAGCTGTACTTTCCTTAACATCTTCCATTATGTCTGTCATCGAATCTTTTAAATCGTCAAATTTGTCATAAAGTTCATCTGCTAATTCTTTCGATTTGTCACTAAGCCTTTTCCTTGTGTCTTCACCTGTTTCAGGTGCAAACAATAATCCTGCAAGTGCGCCAACAGCCAATCCTGCTATAAACGCTAAACTTGAACTTGAACTTTTTTCACTCATGTCAAAATTTTTTTAAAGGTTAATTAATAATTTATTTTATTTAATAATCAGTAATAGTAATAACGTTAAAGTATAGTGTAATAATACAAAAAGGTTACATTCTGCTTGTTAAATATTTTACCAGTTTCATTTGTTGCATAAATTGTCGTGCTATTACCTTAATTATTGTGTATGTTGGTATTGCTAAAATCATGCCGGTTATGCCTGCTATTTTGCCACCTAAAATAATTGCTAAAAATACTTCCACCGGATGTGCCTTAACACTTTTTGAGTAGATAAGCGGTTGAAGTATGAAGTTGTCAATAATATTTGCGCCACCAAATACACCAATTACACTAAAAAAAGTAATAATTATTAGTTGATATTCTCCGGCACTTACTACTGATAATATTGCTAAAATTACACCTATTATCATTCCAATCACAGGTCCTAAATAGGGAATTACATTCATGAGTCCACCAAAAAAACCAATAAGGAGAGCATTTGGTACACCAAGTATTAATAGCCCTGTTGTTTCTAAAGTCATCATTATTATTATCTCAACAAGTATTCCGTGGAAGTATCTTACCAGAAGAAACTTTGATTCGTGAAGTGCTTTGTCAAGATCTTCAGCATATTTCTCGGGCGATAAAATCAAAATAAAGTTTCTTAGTAGCTTTTCATCATCTAAAAAATAGTAAGTCAAAAAAGTTATTATAAATGCTCCCATAAATAATGATCCTGTTGTGCTGATAATATTTGTAAATAAATTAGTGAATTGGGCAAGGCTAATCACGTCAAGGATCTGTTTTTGAATATAAATAGCAAATGTTTCGCCCGAATTTATTATGTTGTACTGTATCAGAAACGAATCAAGATCGTTCATAGGTGCCTGGTAATGTGCAATTAATTCAGTAACATTTATTGTGGAGATTATATTCCCCTGCCTAATGATTAATGGAACAATCAGTACCATAAACAAACTAAAAGCAAATATCATTATTAACAGTGCTAGTCCGGCACATAACGAATGTGGTATTTTCCTTTTTCCGATATTTATTTTGCCAAGATGTTTAACTAATGGTGTCCCCATCATCGACAAAAAAGTTGCAATTAATATATAAATTAAAATATCAGAAAAATACCATCCCATAAAGATAATTATACTAAATCCGATTAGTGGTTTTATATATTCAAATATGTTGGTTTTCATAAGTACGCTATAATAAGATGTCGTAAAATTACTAAAAACTATGTAAAGGCTTTTTAATTTTGTCAAAAAATATTATGCC
>CAZGWS010000055.1:0-14473 GCA_964528805.1 uncultured Lentimicrobiaceae bacterium
AATTGGTAGACGCGCTACATTCAGGGTGTAGTGACCTTATGGTCGTGAAAGTTCGAGTCTTTTCTTGGGTACTCTTTTTTAAATTTGCAGTAATTGCTTCCTCAAACTAATGCTTCAATAATGCTAAGAAGTTCATCTTTGTTAATAGGTTTTTGGATGTAGTAGTTGCAACCAACGTCAATTGATTTTTGCCTATCGCCTGCAAGTGCATATGCTGTTTGTGCAATAATGGTAACATCTTTATTAAATTCCCTTATTTGCTTGGTGGCATCATACCCGTTTAGGATTGGCATTTTCATATCCATTAGTATCAAGTCAATATCAACATTTTCTTGAACTGTTTTTACAGTTTCTACACCTGTTTTGGCATGTAGTATTTTGTAAGCTATATTACCTAATGTTATTGTTAAAAGTGAATCGGAAACAGTATCATCTTCGGCTATTAGTATTTTTATCTTTTTTAGATGCTTTCCTGACAACGAAACAGGGGCTTCAGTTTTGTTTGTATCCTCAATAGGTAAATAATTATAAGGTATAGTAAAAAAAAACTCCGCTCCAAATCCAACGTTTGATGTTACCCATATTTCGCCACCGAGCATTTGAACGTATTCTTTCGATATTGAAAGTCCTAATCCAGCACCTTCATAAACTTTAATGTCCTCAATATCAGCCTGAACAAATCGATCAAAAATAGCTTTCTGCCTGTTGTTAGGTATGCCAATTCCTGTGTCTTTAATATAAAACTCAAGTTTGGGCAACTTATCTTTACTTATTAATCTATACCCAAACTCAATACTACCCTTATGTGTATATTTTATTGCATTTCTAATTAGGTTTGAAAGTATTGCCTTTACCTTATCATGATCAGTATAAATATTGGCTCTGCTATCGGGTAAACCTGGGGTGTATTTTATGGTCAACATTTTCTCTTTGACATCTAAATTAAAAATACTTAGCAGTTTAAGTAATTCACTATTTAAATTAGCAGGTGTATAAATTAGCTCTATTTGCCCGGTCTGCAGTTTCGAGATGTCCATAAGGTTGTGTATCGTACTCAACATCCTGTTACTGCTGGTAATGATCATGTCTATGTATGACTGCTGCTCTTCTTGTGTAATATGTTCTGTTTTTAAAAGTCCGGTAAAGCCAAGAATACCATTCATTGGCGTTCGAATCTCATGACTTACATTTTGCAGGAATGCAGTCTTTAGTCTCTCACTTTCCTGTGCTTTGTCACGTGCTTTTTTTAAAAATTTGTTCGCCGATTTGTATTCTTCGTTCAGTTTAGCGTATTCTTTGTTTTGTTTTTGTAGTATCTCTTCAGCTTTTTTACGATCAGATATATCAACGGCAAAAGCTAATACTGTTTTCTTCCCAAAGTAATATCCATTGGAAAGCCTTACTATTTTAGGGAAAATATCACCATTTTTTTTACGTCCCCAAAATTCAAATTGTTGTGGTTCGCCCTTAAACGCTTTGTGAACGTATCCTGAAATTGCTTCATAGTTATTCATGCCTTTAGCACCTACCATTTTAGGTGATTTTCCTATTAACTCATCTTTTTCATAACCATACATGTTTACAACACCCTGATTTACATCAATAAATGTGCCATCAGGATCCTGAACGTAAATTGCATCAACGGCATTATCGAAAATCGACCTAAATGTTTTTTCACTTTCAGCTAAAGCCTTGCTCATTTTGTTTTGCTCGGTAATGTCCTCAAAAATCACCTGCACATGAGTTATTTTTTTATTGTTATCAAACATTGGTGAGAGTATATACTTGACTTGCCTACTATTATCCCATTTGCTTGTATAATTAACACTATTTTTTATCCTTTTTCCTGTTCTGACACATTCTGCAAAATCACTTGAAAATCCACTCTCTATTAAATTCCGGAATGTGAGTATGTTAATTTTTCTTGATGCCTCTAATGATGGTGAACCAAGTATGTTAAGTATGTGCGCATTTAATGATATTGGGTTGCCGTTTCTGTCGATAGTGGCTATACCTATTGGTGCATTCTCAAATATTTTCCTGTATTTTTCTTCACTTAACTTAATAGCTTGCTTACTTGCCAAAAGTTGTTTGTTCGCTATCTCAAGGCGTTTATTAGATGTTCTGAATCTTTCTTCAGCATGTATTCTTGGGGTTATATCAACTACATAGCCAATATAATGCGTAATGCTGCCATTTTTATCACGAATAATAGTTGTGAAATCATCCACCCAAATAACTTTTCCGTCTTTTCGTGTAATCCTGTAGGGATCATGAGTATATCTGTCGATATTTTTTTTACTGTTAGTCTTAATCTCATTAACTACACGTGAAAAATCATCAGAAAAGATAATGTTTGGGTATGATGCTTTTCCTGAAGCAAATTCCTCCTCACTATAGCCAAACACATCCACAACGTTTGGTGATACATATACAACAGGCCATCCTTTGGTCTTTAACCATTTAAAAATAACAACGTGTCCCTCTTCAAAAATACTGCGCTCCTGCTTAATAATATTATAGCTCTTTTCCAATTTTGCCTTCGCTTGCCTTTGCTCTGTAACATCTTTCGCTATATAAAGTATGCTATACTTTGTTTTTGGTGTTGCTCTACCTTCAAACCATATCTCTTTATTGTTGATGGTAAGTGGGTATTCAATAGTGATTGCTTTATTCTCATCAATACATCTTCGTACAAAATCTAAAAAAACGTATGCTTGCTCTTTGGGAAATATATCACCAAGCGTTTTCCCTATTACATCTTCAGGAGCCATGTACATGTGTTCAACCGATGTAGGTACAATATCTAAATATTTACCGTCATAGTCTATTTCAAGTATAATATCTTTCATCGAACTGAAAAGAGATGATAGCATCTTCTCCCTTTCTTGCTCATACTTTGATATTTCATCCCGTAGCTTATTAATTTCAGCAATCAGCTGTTCTTTCGTCTTGTCTTTCATAATTTAACAGATAATTGGTATTTAAGTACTTACAATCAATAATATTTATAACCACACAATCAAAAAGTTTTTATTCATTGCGTGTGTTAATAAATTCAGCAAGTGAATGTATAAAAAATTATATCTGTCTTACGGCAAAATCTACTTATTGTTACAATATATGTACTAAAATTACGGTAAATCAGCATGTAGGTATAGAAATAAAATATATTTTTACTGTGCGGATAATAATTGCTATTTTTGGGGGATGATTTTAATTATAAAACTGTTTCTATGGACTTAAAGATAAAAGATAAATATTTTATTGTAGGAGGTGCCGGAAGTGGTTTTGGAAGAGCTATTGCAGAGGGGCTGGCTATTGAAGGTGCCATTGTGTTAGCTGTTAGCCGTACCGAGCATAAATTGAAAACATTGAAAAATAAATATAAAAATAATATTGAGTATTTGTGTGGTGATATTTCAAAGCCTGAAATCCAATTAGAAATCACAAATTGGTGTAATAACAAACAAATTGATGGTATTGTTTTTAATGCCGGAGGCCCCCCTGCCGGTGGCGTAGGAGGAGTTGATATGCAGATGTGGGATAAAGCATGGAGGTCGGTAGTAAGATGGAAAATTGTACTTGCAAACCTGATGCTGCCAATATTTTTAAAACAAAAGTACGGAAGAATGCTGTTTATTGAGAGCGTTTCAGTAAAGCAGCCTATCGCTAACCTTGTGCTTAGCAATGCACTTCGTCCTGCAATAGTAGGGTTTACCAAAACGCTGTCGCAAGAAGTTGCTAATAAAGGTGTTACAGTAAATGTGCTCGCTCCCGGATATCATAGTACAGGAGCAATGGAGCGGTTGTTTGTTAATAAGTCGGAGATAGAAGGCATTAGCATAGATGAAGCAAAAAAAATATTTGAAAGTGAAGTGCCTGTAGGCGAAATGGGTAAACCCGAAGAATTGGCAAGTATCGCACTGTGGTTGCTGTCGCCGTTATCGCGCTATGTTACAGGGCAAACAATAGCTCACGATGGAGGATTTGTAAATGCGATGTTTGGGTAATTTTTGCAGATAACCAAATGTACTTCACAAAATAAAATTTAATGTGGGTCTAATTAACACTCCGCAACATAAGGTTATCAGTAAGTTAATAACGTCTCACATATGTAACTGTACGGGTTTTTACAACTCTGCCAACTCATTCTCATTCCGTATTTAGCGATTTTTTCTTTTCTTTCAAATCCGTGATGCAACCTGCATAGCGTATATGCATTGTTGAACTAAACCTCCCTGCGTTCGGTGGTCTTTCACATCCACCGATTTGCTGAGAAGTTGCACCTTTATGTTTTTACTTTTTAAAAACATAAATAAATTCACGTTTTCATTTAATTACGCAGCCATTCCTAATTCAGCCATAACAATAGATACAGTCTTGTTTATCTGTGTATATTCACCTTCAATATTTGAATGGTTGTCAATAAACTTCTTAAGCTCCATTCTTGTAACTATCAGATATTAATAGGTTTATGAAATATGAATAGTTATAAAATGAATAAAACAGCCATACATAGCCTTTATCTGTAAGTCTGTAGTAATGAGACGTTTTAATCTTTTTTACAGCACCTCGTTATCTTAATTTTTGTAAACCAATAATTGCTTCGTATTTCACTAGGTGAATAGGCAATTTTTGCAGTTTTCCAATCTATGCATAGTTTTTCCTTCAAATCGTTATTTTTAAATCCTGTTGCATAGCGGTTTGGAGATAGCAATATAAACATCCAGTCTATTTATCTGTCAGAACATACGCCTTTTCGGATATATTGTTGTCAAATATGCTATTCGTTGACTTTGATGAATCGTCATCTATCTTGTTGAAATAAGCCCTCTTAACTTTCCTTCTTTGATAAGTTCAACTGCTCCAACAATTTCCTTTTTTTTGCCGCCGCAGCTTTTTTCCTGCTTTAGGCTGTTTGTTTATATTAAATTTTGTTAAAGAGTTATTATTAATCTAATAACATTGTAATATTGAATTGAAAATTTCGTTTTGTTCTTCAATAAATTATTCTAATTTTGCACCATGTTTAGAAAAACACTTTTTTTTACTTTAGTAGCTGGTTTACTGATATTTAGTAGTGCCTGCAAGAACTATACAAAAATTATTAAAAGCGGTAATAATGAGTTGAAGTACGAAACCGGTATGGATTTGTATGAAAAAGGTGATTTTAGTAAGGCATTGCAGTTTTTTGATATTCTGAGAGCTGTACACCGCGGTACCAAAAAAGGAGAGATATTAACATACAATACTGCCAATTGCTATTTCCAGTTAAAAGACTATCAAATAGCAAGTTACTATTATGATCAATATGTTCAAATGTATTCTGGTGGCGAGCATGCTCAGGAATCTTCGTTTTTAAGTGCATATTGTAATTACCTTGAGTCGCCTCGATACAGCCTTGATCAGACTAACACATATGTAGCACTAAGGCAGTTGCAAGAATTTATTGATATGTATTCTGACAGCAAACAGGTTGATGAAGCTGAGAATTTAATGGATGATTTAAGAGCAAAACTTGAAGTTAAAAGTTATAAAATAGCAATGCTTTATTTTAAAATGTCTGATTATCAGGCTGCTATAACCTCGTTTGAAAATCTCCTTGACGATTATCCTGATACTGATTTCAAAGAAGATGTACTTTACCACATCACAAAAGCATATTATACTTATGCTGATAACAGCATCAGGTCGAAGAAAACCGAGAGGTATGAAAAAACTATTGAAGCATATAATAATCTATTATATTTATTCCCTGAGAGCGAATATTTAGATGAGGTTAAAGATATTAATACAAAAGCGCACGATAATCTTAATAACAAATAAACTTATAAGATGGACTATAAAAAAGTAAAAACTGCAACAACGGCCATAACTCGTAAAAAGGAAAAATTTTATGAGGAAACAGGTAATATATATGAAACTGTAGTTGTCTTAGCGAAGAGAGCTAACCAAATTGGGCACATAATTAAAAGAGATTTGGATCAAAAAATTGAAGAGTTTGCCCCGGTAAACGACACATTGGAGGAAGTATTTGAAAACAGGGAACAGATAGAAATAGCTCGTTTTTACGAAGGCTTGCCAAAGCCAACTCTACTTGCTGTTAATGAGTTTCTTAACGGTGAAATTTATATAAGAAATCCACATAAAGAAAAATTTGGTTTTTAATTTGGCTGTATGTTAACGGGTAGAAAAATAATAATAGGGATTACCGGAAGCATTGCTGCTTACAAAGTACCTATTATTATCAGACTATTGAAAAAGGCAGGAGCAGAGGTTCAAATATTAATGACCCCTGCAGCAAAAGATTTTGTTACTCCTTTAACACTATCTGTACTTTCTAAACGACCTGTTTTAATTGATTTTTTTGATATAAAAAATGGGATGTGGTCCAGTCATGTTGAACTTGGCTTGTGGGCAGACCTTATACTTATTGCACCCGTATCCGCCAATACAATGGCTAAAATGGCAAGTGGTATCGCCGATAACCTGTTACTTACAACAATACTTTCTGCACGCTGTGAAGTGTTTTTTGCTCCTGCCATGGACTTGGATATGTACCAGCATCCAACAACGCAAGAGAATATAGATAAGTTACAATCATTTGGTTACAAGCTTATTAAGCCTGTGGCGGGCGAACTTGCCAGCGGTCTTAAGGGTTGTGGCAGGTTGGAAGAACCTGAAATAATTGTTGAGTTAATAGCTAATTTTTTAACTGATGCAGGCTCATTTGTAGGTAAAAGTGTGATGATTACTGCCGGCCCTACTTATGAAGCAATTGATCCCGTTCGCTTTATTGGTAATCATAGCTCAGGTAAAATGGGAATTGAAATTGCTAATGCTTTTGCTGCATGCGGTGCTAAAGTAAATTTAATTTTAGGTCCATCATCAAATAACAATTCTATACAAAATAGCGTTAATGTTATCAGTGTTGTTTCGGCTCAGGAAATGTACAATGAATGTATTAACCATCACAAGGCATCGGATATAATTGTTATGGCTGCAGCCGTTGCTGATTTTACACCGGAGGTAATATCTAAATCTAAAATTAAAAAAATTTTTGACATCAGTTCTATTAATGTTAAACCAACCATTGATATTCTTGCAAAATTGGGTGAGGACAAGAGTAAGGGGCAGATACTTGTTGGTTTTGCCCTCGAGACAAATAACGAACTGTTAAATGCACGAAAAAAGTTGAAAAATAAAAACCTTGACATTATTGTACTTAATTCACTAAATGATGCCGGTGCAGGATTTGGATTTAATACTAATAAGGTCAGCATACTAACTGCTAATGGTGAGGAGCTTAGTTTTGAGCTTAAATCAAAACATGATGTTGCTGCTGATTTGTTGAGGGTTATAGCAAAATACACTAAAATATAGATAATGATAAAAAAAGTAGTCATAATAGTCTTGATTTTTATTGTAAGTGTTACATCCTCATTTTCACAAGAGTTTTTGGGTAATATTCAGATACAAACACAAGGTATTCAGGGAATTGACCCAAGTGTATTTACAGATATGAAGACCTCAATCTTTGAATTTATGAATAACAGAGTGTGGTCAGATTATAATTTTCAGGTTGAAGAACGTATTGAATTTACGATGATAATAACCATAAGCAGCGTTAGAGGCAGCGATAACTTTAGCGGTTCAATAAATTTAGTTCTTCAACGCCCAATTTATGGTACCGATTATAATTCGGTAGTCATTAATTTGGTTGATAACGATGTTAACTTTGATTATGTACCGCTTCAAACTATGGAATATAGCGATGGTACATACACGTCTAACCTTACGTCTATATTAGCATACTATGCATATACCATGTTAGGACTTGATTTTGACACATTCTCACTTGATGGAGGTACGCAATTTTATGAGAAAGCATTGGCTGTTGCTACTGCTGCTCAAAATTCAAATCAAAAAGGATGGAGAGCCTTTGACGGACCTAAGAACAGATACCAGTTTATTGATAATATGCTTAACTCGTCATATACTGATTTGCGAAGTTTTCTGTATGATTACCACCGTAAAGGATTAGATATAATGGCCGAAGACAAAGTTGGCGGCAGAGCTATTATCGCCAATTCGCTTAAATACTTGAAAAACGTATATAATAAAAGATCAGGGCTCTACACCCTACAAGTACTTGTTGAGGCGAAAAGACCCGAAATTATTAATGTTTTTACAGAAGCATCCCCAGCTGAAAAAACGCAGATGATAAATACAATGAAAGAAGTTGACCCTGCTAACGGCTCTCGATATGAGGCTGTAAATAAATAGTAAAACCAGGTATCAGATTCTTGTTATTTATTTTTTCTTAAATAGTGTATAAATATAAGGTCTTTCGGCGCCTGATGGCATTGTGTAAACGTGATTGAAACCACCTACAAGCTCAAACTTATCACCAAGATTATCGGCTAACATTTCTGTGCTGTAGCGATGTATTGGTAATCCCGAACATTTTGTTGCCCCACTTAGACTAAACTCAGCAAAAATGGCAAAACCTCCTGGCATTATTTTGCTTCTAACCAAGTCGAAGTATGTTTTTTTCTCTTCCTTATCCGTAAAAAAATGGAGTACAGCACGGTCAACCCAAAGGGCAACCGGTTCAATTTCAGTTAATAAAGTAGGTTTTGTTAAGTCGTCAACAATATATGCTACTTTGTAACTATTTTTACCAAGCTTTTGTTTTAGCTTATTGATACTTTTGTCGCTAATATCTGTAGCTATTATGTTTTGGTAACCCATCAGTAATAAGAAATCAATGAGTGTACTTGTGCCAACCCCAACATTTAAAATAGTGCTTTGGGGCGACAGGTTACATTTCTCAATAAGGCAGATGGTCTCTTCCGGCACCTCTTCGTACCAGCCAAGTCTGTCTTCCGGATTGTTTATGTAGGCTTTATTCCAATGCTCTTTAAGGCTTTTCTTTTCCTCCACCGGTTTACAGCAACTGCTGCCTTTTCTGTCAATACTACAGCTGTCGCCATCCAACAATGTAAACTTCATAATATGCTCTTTTTAATTTACCCACTCATTTTTTGCAATATTTCTAGGCAATGTCTAAAAATAATCACAACAAGAAAATATTTTTCAAAAATACAAAATCAAATTATAACTGGTATTAATCAACTATTCGGAGTGTGCTAACAACTTTAATGTTAAATTTTCCCCCTCATTCCTTGTGTTATATTTTTTTTTCTTTACTTTTGGAAAATATGTCTCTAAACAATCTTAAAATCATTTTTAAGAAAAATAATTCCCCCCCCCCCCCCCCAACAAATTATGTGTCTGAAACACAGCTATTTAGAGAAAACATTCTTTGTCTGACAATTTTCTTTTCGCACAATATCACCGCCTGCTACCTCGGTGCCGAAACCTTTGTTACCGTTACCAATAATACCTTTAACATTACCAAACAGGATGGCACAAAGCCTGACGGCTACAGCGGCTTGTATCTCGATGCTTGTACAGGATATCAGGTGCAAGAAAACAATTTTAGCTCCGATTATAACCAATTATCTAATCATTATGCCAAATGCTACGGCCTCGTGATTAACAACTCCGGACCCGATGACAACATGATTTACAACAACTACTTCCACAAGATTACTTATGCCACACAGGCACAGGGACAAAACCGCAGCAAAGACGGAAACTCTGGCCTTACCATCAAATGCAACGATTACCTTGATAATTATCAGGATGTTGCGGTAACGGCTTATAATACAGGAGATTTGTATGGGGTGAAAAATTGGCAAGGATCTAATGCTAATTTAGTAACTGCCCCTGCCGGCAACACCTTCAGCCACATTGGTAGTGCCAGCAACCAGTACAGCGACTATTACAACGCTTGTAACGATATAGTGTATTGGCACCATGTGCAGGATTGGCCCAATCCTTCCGTTTGGGTATATCCGGCATTTCACAACGAGCCGGAAGTACAGCCGCAGAATAATCACTTTTATTTAAGTTATGATAAAAACACTGCCTGCCCTACCCATCTCGATACAAAAACCTATACCGAAACCAAATCGGATATTGCCGCTGCCGAAAGCAGCCGGACGGTGTATGCCGATTCGCTGGATAATTTAACTGATGCGGGCAACACCACGTCCATGACGCTTGATGTTCAAACCAGCTATCCCGACGAAACCATGGAAGTCAGGCAACAACTGCTTAACGCTTCACCTTACCTGAGCGATACAGTGATGGTGAGCGCTGTGGAAAAAGAAGATGTTTTGCCCAATTCAATCATCACTGAAGTGCTGACCGCTAATCCGCAGTCGGCCAAATCAGACAAGGTGCTGAACAAATTGAACGAGCGCAACAACCCGCCTACCGACAACCAGATGGCTGCCATCTATGCCAACGACACGTTGATCGGGCACAAACAACTGATCGAAAGTAAACGAGACTTTTATGCAGGCAAAAAAGCGCAGGAGGTTTACCGCCTGGTGCGCATGTTTGAAAACGACACGACCATAACAGCCAAAAACGACAGCATCGAAAGCACCCTGGCCAACATCAATACCCCTTCGGCTATGTACAAGCAGGCCTTTTGCAGATACAACCGCAGCGACAGTTCGGGTGTGATAGCCGTTTTAAACGATATCCCTTCGGAGTTCGACCTCAACGGTGCTGAAAGCGATTATCACGATTATTTTGAAGATTATTTCAATATATTGCTTGCTTTGCAATCGGAGCAGAAAACTTTTGCTGAAATCGACAGCACGCAAAAAACGGTATTGTACGACATTATGAACAACACCCGCGAGCAATTGCAGGCTTATGCCCGCAACCTGTTGATATACACCGACGAACTGGAATACCACGAACCCTATATTGAAATTGATACATCAACCATGAAAACGGCAGCCGTTTACAATCCCGTTTTTTACAGTGAATGGCCGCAGGATGTTTACTTCAGGCTTTATCCCAATCCGGCCAAAGATTACATCACATTGGAATATGAACTGGATTATGGAACGACGGATGCAGTTATCGAAATAATAGATTTAAAGGGTGTCCATATTGAAACTTTCCGTTTGCCCGGCTTGCAAGGCGTAAAAATCGTTGACTTGCGCAACCGGAAATCCGGGATCTACCTGATACGCTTAACTGTTAACGGAAAAACTTTGCAAAATGAGAAGTTTGTTAAATTGTAATGGTTACAAAAGAGCAAGGCACAGCCTTGCTCTTTTACTTGTTTTAACGGCCGGTTTACCGTTTCAGCTTAATGCACAGCAGGGTTTCAATTATTTTGAGAAACGGATAGATTTAACCGGAGGCTATGATGCGGCTTTGAATGTGTTAAACATTAATCAAGGATACTGTATTGGTGTTGTAACACAGGACACCGTATATCATCATTACTGGCAAATAGCCTTTGCATTAACAGATACGTTGGGCGAATTGTACCAAATAAAACAATATGGTGATTCGGGGGATAATTACATGATAGGCAACCCCGGAGCATTAATAAAATTTAATGAAAACAGAAACTATGCTGTTGGGAATATTCTTACTTTTTTACCTGACAATCAGATAAACAATCGTGCCTTAATTATGTGTCTTGATACAAATTTTGATACGCTTTGGACTAAAAGATTTGTTGAAACCGTGATGCCATATGATACACAATCTGTTATATTTCAAATTAAAAGATGTTACGACAACACATTGATAAATGCAGGAGTTGTTATGGGAAATACTTATATAAGAAATACACCCAGCCGTGTCTGGCTATTAAAAACCGACAGCCTCGGCAACAAGCTGTGGGAGCGGTTTTACGGCGAGGGCGAGGAGTATTTTCAAGGACATAGCGTGATACAAACAAACGATGGAGGTTATGTGATTGGCGCCGTTAAATTTACAATTGGATATGGCGGTACGGTTGATCCGCTCATTATCAAAACCGACAGTCTCGGCAACGAAGAATGGACAATTAATCCCGGAAATCCATATGTTGACGACCATAAAGTAATGGTTGCGTTAGCATCGGACGGTAACATCATTGCCGGAACCAATTACGGTACGGTACAGCATGGCGACAACCGTGAAGCCGTGGTTAAAATCATGAAAATTTCCCCCGACGGAACCGTGCTGTGGGACAATAATTATCTGGAACCCCAATATGATAATTATTTATTGAATACCATTGTGCTGAATAATGGGAATATTATAGTAAACGGTGCTAGAGACACTCACGGCTTAGGCGAGGATTATCCGGCTGAAACCGGATGGATTCTTTGCACCGACAGCCTCGGCAACCAGCTATGGTACAAGGAATATGCTTTATTAACTGCTCACAACAGTTTCAACGATTTGTACGACGTACGCGAAACGCCGGACGGCGGGTTGATAGGCTGCGGTATGGTAAACCCCACCCTGCCCGACACCGGCACCAACGATATCTGGCTAATGAAAATGGACAGCATGGGCTGTTTATGGGAGGGGTGCGATACTACGGTAATCATCAACAATACCGTAACGGGAATCCGGGGATTTATGCTGTATCCGGTACCCGCCACAAACCGGCTCACCGTAAAACTGCCGGAAGAAGCCGAAAAAGGCACGCTGTTTACGGTGTACAACATGCTGGGTCTGAAAGCGAAATCGGTAACCATACCGTATCGCAGCCGTACAAAAACCCTGGACATTGCAGGACTGCCTTCGGGTGTTTATCTTGGCGTACTTAGCGTTAACGGAAAAGTAACGGGCAAAAGGAAATTTATAATACGAAGATAATGGAAACAGAAACCATGCAACTGCGCGATCAATTATTAAACGCTTCGCCTTACCTGAGCGACACGGTAATGGTAAATGCTGCTGAAAAAGAGGAGGTGTTGCCCAACAGCATTGTTACCGAAATTATGGCCGAAAACCCACAATCTGCCAAAGCCGAAAACGTGCTGTATAAGCTAAACGAGCGCACCACCCCGCCCAGCAACAACCAAATGGCACAAATACATGCCAACGACACGGTAGTAGGGCATAAAGAACGCCTCGAAAGTAAACGCGATTTTTATGCGGGTAAAAAAGCCTCCGAGGTTTACCGGTTGGTTAGAATGTACAGCACCGACACCTCCCTTGGCAGTATATACGACAGCATCGAAAAGGCACTAACCAACATAAACACGCCTGATGCTTACTATCAGCAGGCATTTTGCCGGTTCAACAAAGGCGATAGCACAGGTGTTATGGCTGTTTTAAACAACGTTACCTCCGATTTTGATTTAAGCGAAGCCCAAAACAACTATCACAACTACTTTGAAAACTATTTTAACATGCTGCTTTCGTTACAATCACAGCAAAAATCGTTCGCCGAAATCGACAGCACACAAAAAGCAGTGCTTGATAATGTAATGAACAACAGCGGGCAATTGCTGCATGCTTACACGCGCAACCTGCTTATTTACACCAACGGGCTTTTGTATCACGAACCCTACATCGAGGTAGATACCAATATCCTTAAATCCGCCATGGTACACAACAACATAGTTTATAACTATTGGTCGCAAAATGCCACTTTTAAACTCTACCCCAACCCGGCACGCGAGTATATTACGATAGAGTACAACATGGACATCGGTACAGCAGGTGCTGTTATCGAAATAGTGGATATACAGGGCAAACACATTGAAGCATTCAGATTGCACGGCACACGGGGCGTAAAAGTTATCGACCTGCGCGTCTGGTACACAGGAACCTATATTATCAGATTATCAGTAAACGGTAAAACCATTCAAAGTGATAAATTTGTTAAATACTAAAACCGGTTTAAAACATAAAAGAGCAAGGCAAGGCTTTGCTCTTTTACTTATAATATTCACTTTATCTCTACCTTTTCAACTTTTATCGCAATCTGAATTTCCTTATTTTGAGAAGAGAATAGACCTAACGAGTGGCTATGACAAGCCGTTAAATGTATTACCTGTTAATCAAGGTTATTGCATTGGTACAATAACACAAGATACATTTTATCATTATTTTTGGCAAATTGCTTTTGCTACAATTGACTCTTTGGGAGATTTAAACCAAGTAAAACAATATGGTGATACATCAAGTTTTTATATGCTTGGTAATCCCGGCTCGTTAATTAAGTTTAGTACAAATAAATATTACGCAGTGGGTAATATTATATCACCTTACGATGATTGGGTTTATAACAGAGGGTTATTAATGTGTTTGGATAATGATTTTGATACTTTATGGACAAAAGAATATGGTGAAATAGCCGAACCGCTTAGTGATACTCAATTTGTTATTTTTCAAGTTAATAAAACCATTGATTCCAAATTAATCAACACAGGTGGACGCATGCCAACGAATGACCCGAGCCGCACATGGCTTCTGAAAACCGACAGCCTCGGCAATAAATTATGGGAACGGTTTTACGGCGAGGGTGAGGAGTATTTTCAAGGACATAGCGTGATACAAACAAACGATGGAGGTTATGTGA
>CAZGWS010000055.1:14573-15370 GCA_964528805.1 uncultured Lentimicrobiaceae bacterium
ACACGCCTGATGCTTACTATCAGCAGGCATTTTGCCGGTTCAACAAAGGCGATAGTACAGGGGTGCAAAACAAATTATCGGATGTAACCTCGGATTTCGATTTAAATAGTTATGAAAACAATATGCAGACTGCTTACGAAGACTATTATAACGTTATGCTTGCTTTGCAGTCGGAAGGGAAAAACGTATCTGAAATCGATAGCACACAAAAAGCAGTATTGCATGACATAGTACAAAATGCACACGGTATGGTTCAGGCATTAGCACGCAATATTCTAATTAAAATCCATGGGTTAATATACCATGAACCTTATATTTTACCTGACACCACCACGACTAAATCGGCAAAAGTAAAAGGTGGTAGTATTATAAATACCGATAACACAACGGAGCATTACTTTAAACTCTACCCTAACCCGGCCAAAGATTATTTAACCCTCGAATATCAGCTTCCTTTAAATGTTAATAATGTGGCTATTGGCATTCTTAACATTACCGGAACACAGAAAGAGGTGATACGGTTAAATAACGGCTGGGGGCAAAAAATTATTGACCTGCGTGCTTACCGACCCGACACCTATTTCGTACTGCTTTACCTCAATGGCAAAGTAGTTGAAAACAAAAAGTTTGTAAAGTTTTAAGATGATGTGGAACAAACTTTTAATCTCGTTATTAATACTCTTCCTCCCTTTATTGTCCTTTGGGCAGCAAAGGTGGGAAAAGATAATTAGCGGTGATGAATATGTATCGCTGCACAATATTCTTTCATACGATTGCGGTCAATTAATTTCTGTAAG
>CAZGWS010000056.1:0-14097 GCA_964528805.1 uncultured Lentimicrobiaceae bacterium
TAATTATTTGGAATTCATAATATTACAAAGGTAACACTCTTTGTGATTTCTTTGCGCAACTTTTTTTATAATTTGCTACACTTCCGTCTAAGTGTAGTTTCCAACTACACTTTCATATCATATTACTCTATCACAGTGTTTATATGTTTATATTAATTCTTTTCTACGGTTCCTTATAATTTCTCCGAAGTAATATGAGAAAGCTTCTTCCCGAAATTTCTTACGGGATTCTGTACCTCGTTTTCCGTATCGCTTGTCTAAAAGTTCTTTAGCATTTATTAATTGTCCCATGATTCAATATTTTTATTTTAAATAATCACTTAATATCTTCTCTGATTGTTTAACTGCTTTTTTTGAAATCTGTATAAACACACAATTTTGATGCATTCTGTAAAATTCAAATTGGCAATAGCAAACATAATTATACTGACTTTGTTTCTTGCTTTTATCCGAAGTTCATAAAATTGAGTGTTCTTTAATTTTTTTACAAAATTTCGAATGAACAATTTTCACCTCTCCAATCACATCAATTAATTAAATTTTTTTTTATGAAACTCTCTCTTAGTGGGAAATTCAGGTCTTATTAATTTCATTTTAACACTTTTTACTAAAGTGCAACTATCTTAATACATATGCTTTGTTGCCAATCCTTTTTAAAATAGATTGCTATATCATCAGTTTAGATTCAGCACATATTGGTTTGCCGAAGTTCCTCATATGTTTATTCACATCTCATTACATTATCCCAAATAAGACTTCCAAAATGTGAATAGACTATAATAGATTCTTGTAATCCGGATGAAAAAGAATTATTAGACCCTCCTTGTATAATGTTATATTATATTTGCATAATATAAATAATATTATGAGTTTAGAAATTACAATTAACAACGACATTAAGCAAGCAATGCTTGCTCGCGATAAGCGCAAATTGGCAGCCCTAAGAGCTATAAAAGCAGGGTTATTACTTGAAAAAACAGGTGAAGGAGTAGGAAGTGTGGAAGTGCCTGAGACAATTGAACTTAAGCTTCTTCAAAAGTTAGTTAAGCAAAGGAACGACTCCGCCAAACTTTATCGGGATCAAAACCGTGCCGATCTTGCCGAAGAAGAGGAATATCAAGCTTCTATTATTATTAAATATCTTCCGGCACAGTTGAGTGCCGAAGAAGTTTTTGATATTGTTAAAAAAATAATTGCCGAAATTGGAGCGTCTTCAATGAAAGATATGGGACGTGTGATGGGCATGGCATCAAAGCAACTTGCTGGCAAGGCTGATAATAAAACAGTTTCGGGCATTGTTAAACAGTTACTCGCATAACGTTTTATGAATACACCTGCAAAAAAAAACTATACTACGGCTTTTGTGAGTCTCGCATTTTTGTTTTTTATGTGGGGTTTTATGACAGCACTAAATGATGTGTTGATTCCATATTTAAAACAAGCTTTTAACTTAAACCATACTAAAGCAATGCTGGTTCAGTTTGCTTTTTTTACATCATATTTTGTGGGTTCGGTAATATATTTTGTTGTATCGGTAACAAAAGGTGATCCGATAAATAAAATTGGCTATAAAAAAGGTATTGTTTTTGGGTTGTTAATTTCAGGTGTTGGGGCATTGTTATTTTATCCGGCAGCACAATTTCATATTTATGGTTTTTTCCTGTCAGCGTTGTTTGTAATGGGACTTGGCTTCACATTGCTGCAAATAGCTGCTAATCCGTATGTTGCAATACTAGGGCCGCATAAATCGGCTTCATCCAGATTAAATCTTGCCCAAGGTTTTAATTCGCTTGGAACTACAATAGCTCCGGTATTAGGCGGTTATTTAATATTTACTTTTTTTAAAAATTCAATAGGAGCAGATGCCGTAAAAGTGCCGTATCTGATTTTTGCTTTTATCTTCTTGCTGATGGCAATAGCTATAAAGTTCACGCCCCTTCCTCGGTTTACAAATCCTGATGAAGTTGCACCCGGCTTTGGAGCATTAAAGTATCGTCAACTTGTATTTGGTATGGTGGCAATCTTTATGTACGTTGGTGGCGAGGTGAGTATTGGCAGTATGCTAATTAGCTACCTAAAACTTCCGGAAATAGGTGGGCTGAATAACGCACAAGCCAGCGTGTTTGTAGCAATATACTGGGGAGGTCAAATGATTGGTCGTTTTCTTGGAGCAATATCACTAAGTAGTACAAAAAAAGGTATAAAGTATTTACTAATGATATTGATATCTGCTGCTGCTTTTGTTATTATGGGCTTAACCAACAGTTTCAATTCAGCTTTAATTTATCTAATTTTTCTTGTAATTAACTTAATCGGCTTTTTTGTTGGCAAATCACTACCCCACAGAACCCTTTATATATTTGCATTAATAAATATTATTTTTCTTAGCATTGCCTTAACAAGTACGGGCTCAATAGCATTATGGACTGTAGTTGGCATAGGATTGTTTAATTCAATTATGTGGTCAAACATATTTACTCTGGCAATTTCAGGATTAGGAAGCTACACGAGTCAAGGCTCATCCTTACTGGTGATGATGATACTTGGTGGTGCTATTCTTCCATTGCTGATGGGTATTATTGCCGATAAATTTGGTGTTCATATATCGTATATAATTCCTGTATTTAGCTATATTTACATAGCTTTTTATGGTATTTACGGCTACAAGCCTCGAAAACTTACTCAGATTTATCAAATAAATAAGACATGATTAATAGAAGAAAATTTATTGAAAATATTACTGCTGTTGGCGCATTAAGTTTGATGCCGGGGGTAGTAAATTCTCAAGATAAACTACTCATACCTGTTTCTGAATCAGGAAGTTTACCGATGTTTATTTCTACATGGCGACATGGATTGGCTGCCAACGAAGCTTCAATGAAAGTGTTGGATGGTGGGGGGAGCATTGTTGATGCTGTTGAACAGGGCGTTTGGGTTCCCGAAAGTGATCCAAACAATAGGAGTGTGGGGCTTGGTGGCTTTCCCGACAGGGATGGACATGTAACCCTTGATGCTTCAATAATGGGACCTGATGGGAATGCCGGCTCTGTTTGCTTTTTAGAAGATATTGTTCATCCAATATCTGTTGCACGACTTGTGATGGATAGTACACCACATGTTATGCTTGCCGGTGATGGAGCACTACAATTTGCTATCGAAAATGGCTTTAAAAAGCAAAATCTGCTCACTCCGGAAACTGAAAAAGCTTGGAAAAAACAGCTGCAAAAATCGGGCTACGACCCAAAACCAAATTGGGAAAATGAGCCAAATAAATTTCACGATACTATTGGGCTATTGGGTGTAGATATTAACGGTAATATTGCCGGAGCATGTACAACAAGCGGTTTGGGGTTTAAAATGCACGGCAGGGTAGGCGATTCGCCAATTATCGGTGCAGGACTTTTTGTTGATAATGAAATTGGTGCAGCTACAGCCACAGGCATGGGGGAACTTGTGATGAAAACCGTTGGCTCATTTTTAGTGGTTGAGCTTATGCGCAACGGCAGAACTCCACAACAAGCTGTAGAAGAAGCTGTGATGCGTATAGTTAATAAAGTACCCGATCATAAAAAATATCAGGTTGGCTTTATTGCTGTTAACAAACAAGGGCAAACCGGTGCCTATTGCCTAAAACCGGGATTTAATTACGCCCTTTATCAAAATGGTGAAAATATTTTAATTGATAGTAACTCATACTACAATTAGAGCAGCAGCTACCTAAAATAAACATACATAATGCAGTATCTATTCTCATACGGAACATTACAGATGGAGCAGGTGCAAAAAGAAACCTATGGTAGGGTTTTGACAGGCAAAAAAGATGTACTTAGAAAATACAAACTCGGCAAATTGAAGATAACCGACCCCATGGTGTTGGCAAAAAGTGAGCAAAAATTTCATCCCATCGCTATAGCAACCAATAATAATAGTGATTTCATCGAAGGTGTTATATTTGAAATCTCGGAAAACGAACTTGCAGAAACTGATAAATATGAAGTGGCTGACTATAAGCGTGTAATGGAGAACTTTGATTCAGGCAATAAAGCATGGGTATATGTTGCAGCTAAACAATATTAAAAATGTATTTGATAGTTTTGATAGCAAAGCAGAAATTAATAATGTACTATCTTTGCAGGCAAAGCAAACAACTCGTTAATGAGTGAGAATACACAAATAAAGAAACTATTCCGTCAACTTAGTACATGCGTTATAATACCAACATATAATAATGCAAACACAATTGAGCAGGTAATTTATGGCGTTTCTATGTATTGTGATGACATTATTGTTGTCAATGATGGCTCAACCGATAAGACTACTGAAAAACTTAATGGTTTCAATAATATTAACGTGGTTTCTTACGATAATAATATTGGCAAGGGGTGGGCTATCCGTAAAGGTTTTGAGAAAGCATTGCAGTTGGGGTTCGGCAATGCGATTACAATCGACTCCGACGGACAGCATTACCCCGACGATTTACCGATTTTTATTAACAAATTGAAAGATAATCCAGATTCATTAATTGTTGGATCTCGCAATATAGCTGCTGATGGAATGCCATCAAAAAATACTTTTGCCAATAAGTTCTCTAACTTTTGGTTCTGCGCTGAAACTAACCAAAGGCTCCCCGACACACAATCAGGTTTTAGACTTTACCCAATTAAACTGTATAAAAAAACAACATTTTTTACTCGTAAGTATGAATTTGAAATAGAGGTACTTGTACGCTCGGTATGGAGCAACATCAATATTATTCCGGTAGTAATAAATGTTTTCTATCCACCCGAAAACGAAAAAGTAACACATTTCAGACCACTGCCCGATTTTACCCGAATAAGCATATTAAATACCGTACTGGTAATAATTACATTTTTGTACATCATACCCATAAGGGCTTTTAAATATATTGCTAATAACAAATTTACAAAGGTAATACGTGAGCAGCTTACATTACATAACGAAACTTCGGGGAAAATAGCAATTGCAATGGGCTTTGGTGTTTTTATGGGGATTTTCCCAATATGGGGATTTCAAATGATTGTTGCAGTATTACTTGCTCATTTACTTAAACTTAACAAGGTAATTGTTCTGGCTTTCTCAAATATCAGCCTGCCTCCGATTATTCCGTTTATTATTTATTTTAGCTACTCAATAGGTGGACTTGTGGTAGATAATAGTACGGAGTTTACACACAAAACACTATACTATTTGAAAGATCAGATAATGAAGGGTGATTTTTATCATACACTTAATGAGTTTGGATACAGTATATTACAGTATGTTGTGGGTAGTGTAATTTTGGGATTACTACTCGGGGTTGCTGTTGGATTAATTTCTTATGTAATTATTAGCATATCAAAAAAAAGTAAATTAAAGAATACTAAAATTTAATTTACAAAATTTAAAAAATGGGGGCACTATTCTTATTTATATATAAACGCATCAAAAAGTATAAACTAATTTCATTGTTTGTGCTCATTGTGGTTGTATGTATAAGTGCCTTTTTTGCAAGCAAGCTGAAACTATCGGAGGATATTACAAAAATACTTCCGGATACAAAGAAGATTAACAATATGAATTTTGTTTATTCAAATTCAAAATTCCTTGACAAAGTAGTGGTTAATATTTATTTTAACGATACTTCAACTGTTGATCCCAAACTGCTTTCTGAATTTGCGAATAAGTTTACTGACTCATTAAAATCAAGGTTTATTCCCGGATTAATACAATCTATCGACCATGCACCCGGGCAAGCGGAGATGATGGATATTTATGATGTAGTTTACAATAATCTTCCGGTTTTTTTATCAAAAGATGATTATAAAATAATCGATACAATTATTACGTCAAAAAATATCAACAGAACCCTTGCTTCAAATTACTCAACATTGATGTCGCCGGTTTCGTTTGTTACTAAGAAACTAATTGCCGAAGACCCTCTTTTTTTAACGCCGATTGTACTAAAGAAATTTTCGTCATTTAACATTGGAAACAACTTTAAAGTATTTGGCAAGTACTTTATTTCGAGTGATCATCGTAATTTATTATTGCTAATAACACCGGTATCAACAAACAAAACAGCAAATAATAATATTCTGTTTGGTGGTATCGACGATATTATTAAAAGCCTAACCATCAACAAGTTCAGCAACATAAGAGTTGATTATTTTGGCAATGCGGTTGTGGCACTTGGCAATGCTAACCAAATTAAAAAAGACATTATTGTTACCATTACACTTGCTTTTATTGTGCTTATTATTGTAATCTCGTTTTTCTTTCGCAGCAAGCGTACATTTGTAATGATATTTCTACCCGTTATTTTTGGCGCACTAATTTCGCTTGCGATTTTGTATATCGTAAAAAAGGAAGTGTCTGCAATTTCGCTTGGCATTGGCTCGGTATTATTAGGTATTTCAGTTGATTATGCTCTCCATATTTACTCACACTTCAGGCAAACTAACTCACGTAAATTAATATTTCGAAATCTTTCTACACCTATAGTTTTAAGCAGTTTAACAACAGCAGCAGCATTTTTATCGTTGTATTTTATTAATTCAGAAGCGTTAAACGATCTTGGTCTTTTTGCAGCATTAAGTATCCTTGGGGCAGCAGCTTTTTCGCTTATTGTACTTCCTCATTTAGTTGGAACCAAAAATAACAACCAATCTAAACCTGTCAGCAACTGGATTGATAGTTTGGCATCTTATAACTTTTCGGGAAATAACTATCTGAAATATGGAGTTGTTATAGTAACCATTATATTGTATTTTGCAGCACAACATGTTGGTTTTGATGCTGATATGATGAAAAGTAACTATATGAGTGATAAACTTAAAAAAGTTGAACAGAGATTAAATTCTGTAACCAATTTGAGTAAAAAAACCATCTACATTGTTTCGCCTGGAACAAGTGTTGCCGACGCTTTGGAGAATAACGTTAAAACTGCGGACATTATTAATAAGCTTGAAAGTAAAAAGATAATACAAAATGCAGCGGTAATAAATAATATTTTTCCATCTCAAAGTCAGCAAACACAAGCTATATTACGATGGAATGACTACTGGAAAAATAAAAGAGATGGTGTTTTCAGTAATATTGAAAGCACGGCAAAAATAATCGGCTTTAGCCATAAAGCGTTTAGTAGGTTTGGCAATTGGCTAAATACCGATTTTAGTTCAGTTAACCCAGAAAATGTTGCAGTAATAAAAAAGATGTTTTTAGATAAATTTATTATTGAAACAGATACAATGTCGGCAATTATTAATGTTGTAAAAGTTGACAATACGAATAAAGAAATTAATCGTGTTTACGATGCTTTTAAAAATAATAAGAAAGCATGGATTATTGATAAGCGTCTAATCACAAGCGAGTTTGTAACAATATTAAAAGATAATTTTAACAAGTTGGTAACTATTTCTATATCGTTGGTGTTTATAATTCTACTTATTGCTTATGGACGCATTGAGTTAACAATAATAACTATGATACCAATGATATTTAGTTGGATTTGGACCGTTGGAATAATGGGGCTTCTTGGTATAGAATTTAACATCTTCAATGTAATTATCCTTACATTTATTTTCGGTCTTGGTATAGATTATAGTATATTTATCATGAGAGGGTTACTAATGGAATATAAATATGGAACACATGATATTAGTTCTTATAAAGTGTCAGTAATATTATCGGGTATTACAACTTTACTCGGTATTGGAGTACTGATTTTTGCTGCACATCCCGCTTTAAGGTCTATTGCCACTATGTCGATAATTGGTATTTTATCAGTAATTTTTATCACTTTCGTTCTTCTTCCTCCAATATTTAAGTGGCTTGTTAGTTACAAAAACGGTCATAGATACCGACCTATTACATTACTTGATTTTGCTTTCTCGTTATGGGCACTATTTGTTTTTGTAACAGGCTCTATTTTGCTTTCTGTTATATCGCTGGTTCTAAAAGTGCTGCCGTTACCTGAAGCAGGTAAAAAAACATTTATCCACAAATTGTTTAGATACTTAACATGGTTTATGATTTACATGAATTTCATGTCGAAGAAAATTGTAATAAACCCTGAGAATGAAGATTACCGTAACCCTGCAATAATTATAACTAACCATCAGTCGCACATCGACTTAATGTTAATGATGCTGCTAAATCATAGGGTTATTGTTTTAACCAATTCACGAAATTTTAAAAGCCCTATTTACGGATTTGCCCTTAGATACGCCGGCTTTATTGAAGTAAAAGGCGGCTACGAATCAATATTAGATGAGGTAAAAACGCAAACTGATAATGGTTATTCGATAGTAATTTTTCCCGAGGGTCATCGTTCTGAAAAAGGAAAGCTACAAAGATTTCATAAGGGTGCTTTTTATCTTGCCGGCAAGCTAAACCTTGATATACTACCAATAATTATTTATGGGCAAAAGGAAGCGTTAAAGAAAAGTGAGTTTTTTTTAAAGCGTGCAACTTCAGTAACTAAATTCTTGCCGCGTATAAAACTTAGCGATGGTAATTACGGAAATACACCACGTATTCAGGCAAAAAATATTAAGGAATATTTTGAAAATGAGTATAATAAAACTGCCCAAATGCTGGAAACACCTGATTATTTTAATGATTTTATCAGGAAAAATTATTTGTATAAAGGACCTGTTCTTGAGTGGTACACTCGAATTAAACTAAGTTTAGAAAATAATTATAATGTTTTTAATGACATGATACCTCGGCAATGTAGTATAACAGACTTGGGGTGTGGGTATGGCTATCTTCCATACATGCTTAATTTGGTTTCGGCTGACAGATACGTTACCGGAATTGATTACGATGCTGATAAAATTAATGTTGCATCGCATTGCGCAATTAAAAATGATAATGTAAATTTTATTACTGCTGATATTTGTGAAACCGAATTAAATCACGCTGATATTTTTATTATTAACGATGTGCTTCATTACATGCCCAAACACTCACAAATTGGTATTGTTGAATCGTGCATAAGTAAGCTTAATAAAAATGGTAAAATTATTATACGTGATGCCGATAAAGACCTGAAAAAACGACACCGGGGCACAAGGCTAACAGAGTTGCTGTCAACCAATATTGGATTTAACAAAACAAATTATAAATTAGAATTTGTTTCGCACTCTATGGTAGAGGCAATTGCAAATAAACACGGTCTTACTCTTAAAATTATTGATAATACCAAACACACATCTAATTTAATATATGTGTTAAGCTGATGCTTAGTTTGTACTAAAGCTTTTTAAAAGACTGTTGATAGTTAACCCAAAGCACTCTTAATCAGTAACCTCCACGCCTTTCCAAAAGGCAACATAATCTTTAATCTTAGATGCCATAGCTGATGGCGCTGGGTAATACCATGCCGCATCTTTATTGGTAACACCATCTACAGAAATGTTATAGTAAGATGCTTTTCCTTTCCAGGGGCATACAGTATGAGTGTTGCTGGAGATTAAAAATTCCTTGTTAACTGAACCAATTGGAAAGTACTGATTCCCTTCGATGTTGATTGTCTTGTTGCTTTCTGCGATTATTTTATTTTTCCAAGTTGCTTTCATCTTTTATCATTTTTTGGTTTAAAGAGACTTCTATTAAGTCCTTTCTTTCCAGAAATAAATAGAATTAATGTTATCAATCTGTTGTTCCACTATTTAGTCCTTCAAACTCCATAGCGAATTTACAAAGTATTGTCGTTTGTCAAAATAATTCCTGACAATTTTAAAACCTGATATGGTTGCCAATTCAGCAATCATTTCTAAATCGTACTTTTGCGACATCTCCATAAAAATTTTTTCCCCTTTTAGGAATAAAATGTTTTTGTTAATTAGAGATACTTTTACTTCATGCTTTATATTACTGATGAGGTAACTTTTTGCAGTACCCGTTTGGGGATCATAAACTTCTTCATGTTTAAAATTATCCAATATAAAATTAGCACCTAATTCATCATTAATTCGTTGCAGTAAATTAAGATTGAATGCAGCAGTATGTCCCTGTGGATCGTTGTATGCTTTTAGTATTATATCAGGGTCTTTTTTTAAGTCGAAACCAATAAACACTTGGTCGGAAGGGTTAAGTACAGATTTTAAATGTTGTAAAAAGCTCAATGACAATTGTTTGTTAAAGTTTCCAATATTAGAGCCAAAGAAAAGGACAATCTTTTTCAAATAACCATTAACTTTAATTTTTCCAATCAAATCAAAATAATCGCCAATTAGTCCGGTAACTTTTAGTTCGGGAATCTCGCTTTTAAGATCTGTAACCAGATTGTTAACATAATCTTCTGAAATATCAATGGGTAAATATTTAAAATCTATATTACGATTTAAGAAGTGTGAGAGAAGCACCTTTGTTTTTAAACCATCACCGGCACCCAATTCTACCAATTCAAAGCGAGTATAATCTGCGCTAAAATATGATAATATATCTTCCTTTTGACTTTTAAAAATCTCAAGCTCACAGTCGGTAAGATAATAATCGGGCATTTGCATAATATCCTGAAATATTTTACTTCCATTTTCGTCGTAGAAATATTTGGATGAGAGATATTTTGGGTAAGCACTCAATCCTTCAAGAGTATCTTTTGCAAATTCTGTATTAGCTGTAGTTTGCTGTATATTTTTCATATTTTTTGTATTCTCAATCCGGCATTCCGGTTTCAAAAGGGTTATCGGGATCGTTGCTCCACTCAAACCACCCACCATCAAATACTGAAACACGCGGCCAACCCATAAGCCATGCGTTATAAAAGGCTTCACTTCCGCGCCAGCCGGTACCACAATAGAACGCAAGATGTTTGTTGGGTGTTATTCCAACATCTGCCCAAATAGCAGCAACCTCATCCGCCTCACGGATAGTATGATCAACATTACGATAATTTTCCATGTGATAAGCATCTGTCCCACAGTTACCAAAGATGGCTCCAGGAATACGGCCTTTCTTTTCGATGTAATTATATCCGCTAACTTCGCCAATATATTCGTGCCAACTTCGTACACATACCAATTCAGCGTCATTTGATTTTAGCATTAATTTAGCTTCGGCAATATCAACAGCAAGTTCAGGTTTTAACGGAATAGATGCTCCAAAATCAGCAACCGGTATTTTTGTAACGTCATTGGTATCTGCTTCAAACCCAGCATCTTCCCACGATTGAAATCCGCCGTTTAATATTCTAACATCCGTAACACCTGCATACATCATTATAAATGCATTTCTAATTGCACCAATGTGTCCTGCCGCACTTCCTGGAAAGTCATCGTCGTTATTTGGCGTCATAAATTTACCATATAGTATAACCGTTGTGTCAGCAGTAATGCCATGTTGCTCAAGGGCTTTTTTTAACTCTTCGGGCGAGCGTCTGTTCCATGTTTCGGGAGCTTCGAGGGATAGAGTGTCAATGTCGATTGCACCCGGAATATGACCGCTTAAATATGCATCACGATTACGATAATGAGCATGGCAAATTACATATTTATTGTTGTTATAATTAGGTGGAATACCTCCTGATATTAAAGTTTTAACCCATTGAGGATAAACCAGTTGGGTATATCTTTTTAAGTTCTCCATTGGCAATTTAGGGTTTGCAGCCCACTCATCAACAAAGTGATTATATTTGCTAACGTCGTTATATCCTGCACGAATAAACAACTGCGCAACTTTCTCTGATTCTTCTTCGGAATAGCCGTAGATAATTATTTTTTTATCGTGGGTTATCCCTTTTGATTTAACAATTTCAATCCAGTCGATATAATTTGTCCAATTAATTGGGATATTTCGGGCACCTTTTACATGTCCACCTCTCAGCTCACTTTTCATTTTCCACCCATTGTATGCATCTGTTTGTCTGATATCTATTATAAATCCGTTATTGTTTTTACAGAAGTCTGATAATTCTTTAGTTGTAATTTGTACTATTTTCAAAATAATTAAATATTAAGTGTTATGGTTATTAAAATATCAAAAGTAGTTATTTCTTGGTATAATAATTTCGAAATTTTGGTTTAATTAGTAGTCGTAATGATTGGTCGTAGCTAAAATAGCTAAATGTCCAATTCATAAATATTGAAAGACGATTTTTAACACCTACGATCATGATAAGATGAATAAATGACCATAGAAACCATGCAAGATAGCCTTTAAGTTTTACAAATGGCAAATCGGCTACAGCAAGATTCCTTCCAATAGTAGCCATTGAACCTTTGTCGGTATATTTAAATTCTTTTGGTGATTTTTTCGACTTCAATCTATGTAGATTATTTACCAATCGAGTTGCTTGTTGAATTGCAACTTGAGCAACTTGTGGATGCCCATTAGGGTAATTTGCGGTTTCCATTATACACACATCGCCCAAAGCATATATATTTTTATAGCCAATTACCTGATTGTAGCCATCAACCCTAATGCGAGCTCCTCTTCCAAACGTTTTGGGTGTAAAACCCTTCACGGCATTTGCTTTCACTCCTGCTGCCCAAACAACGGTTCTTGAAGAAAGTGATTCTCCATCAGTTGCGTTTAAAGTAGAGCCATCGTAATCAAGTACCTGTGTATTAAGCTTTACCTCAACGCCAAGTCTGTTAAGATATTTTAATACAGTTTTTGACGCTTGACCGGACATGCCTGACAACAAATTTGGTGATGCTTCATAAATTACAATTCTCATTTTCGATAAATCTAATTCAGGGTAATCTTTTGGGAAAATAAATTTCTTCATTTCTGCAAAAGCACCGGCAAGCTCTACACCAGTTGGTCCGCCACCAACCAAAACAATGTTCATAAATTCATTAATTATTGCTTGATCTGTCTCAAGCAGAGCACTTTCAAGATTTTCCAATATAGTATTTCGAATTAAAATTGCATCTGATGCCGTTTTCATCGATAGGGCATACCGTTCAATGTTTTGTTGTCCAAAAAAATTAGTGTTTGCACCAATAGATAGTATAAGATAATCGTATTTCAAGCTACCTACTGATGTTAATATTTCTTTTTTATCAGAAATAATTTCTATCAGTTCTGCTATTCTAAAGTGTACATCGTCTTCATTTTGAAGGATTTTTCTAATGGGAAACGAAATAGCACTTGGCTCTAATCCTGATGTTGCAACCTGATAAAGTAAAGGCTGAAACTGGTGATAATTATTTTTGTCTATCATCACAACCTGAAATCCATCACAACCTATATTCCTCATTACCTTAAGGCCTGCAAAACCATTACCTACAATTACTACTCTTTTTTTGGTGCTTTCAGGAATGTTGGGGATGTATTTTTCTTGATTCATTAATAGTTAGTTTGAAAGTTGAAAGTTGAAAGTTATTGTAAGGGGATAAAATTATAAAAAAAACTCACAAGATAAAGTACCTTGTGAGTTAGTATGATAAATAGACTTTATTATTAATAAATTATCAATTTTTTAGTTACTACATTTGACGATCCTACTGTCGTGCGTATGTAATATATTCCTGATGAAAGGTTGCTAACATCCCAAGTTGTATTGGTTTGCCCGATTGGTAACCTAAGATTTATAATGGTTTGTATTTTCTTTCCTGTTACTCCGATTGCTTCAATTTTAACAACAGCCTCTTTCTTAATATTAACACTTATTGTTGTGCTATTTGTTGTTGGGTTTGGATAAAGAACAAGGTCTGCATCAACTATGGCAAAAGCATCGTTAATACCTGTTATCTGAAGGTCTAATTGTGCTTCAGTGGCAAACACAGGTGCCAGTTGGTCAGGTTGTTCAAGTAAATAAGGTATTCCATCACCATCAGAGTCATTTCCTGTTTCTCCGGTTGTTTCAAATTCAGCAAGTTGCATTTTGTTGGCAACTTTCTTAAAAAATCTGGTATAGATAGTTGCTGCTTCGGTATGTCCGCCTACTAAAGCTGCTTCACGTAACGCCCCGGCAATAACTGCAAAGTTAAATGGAGTGTAGGTAGCTGTTTCGTTGTTAAATTCTGTTTTAAAAGCGTGTAATGGTTCAACGTAAAAGTTGCTGATGAGGTAGTTATATGCTTCATCGGCAGCAGCCAAATAATCGGCATTAGCCGTAAGTGCATAAGCTGCGTATAATCCTCT
>CAZGWS010000056.1:14197-15363 GCA_964528805.1 uncultured Lentimicrobiaceae bacterium
GGATCCATCATATTCTTGAAACTTAGAGTTCCCCATAAATATGAAAGTTGGTCGAATAAATCGCTGCTGGCATCGGTAACCTCAAAACCTGTAGCCCGTGGAGGCATCATATCTCCAACCGGAGTTTCGATAACGGCAATTTTATGAGGAAAATAAAGAATTCCATTTGCAGGGTCGTAGGTAGAAGGGTCAACGCTACCGAGCGAAGTTCCATCGTAAGCAAGTGTGTGAATTAAAAACTGCGTTTTATTTATAGCTTCTGCAGTAAGTACCTGACCAATAAAACCATCAGCATTATCACCACCATAATAAATATTGTTAGTAGGATCGAAATTCGGACTTCCAATTGAGTCAGGAGAGTTTGTTCCTGTAGGAGTTACGCCATTTTCCACTGAGTCGTGAAAAGCACCTAACATATCTTGTGCCCATAAATATTGTTTCATCATAGTTTGTCCCATAGCACCAAGATTAAGTGTTTTGTCCATTAAATCTCTATCCCAGCGCAGGCTTTCAAAATTTGAATGAAAGTCTGAAGCTGCCGGCTGAGCTAAATGTGGGTCGCCACTTTCAAATTCGGCAAATTGTGGCCATGGATTTAATGGAGCCATTCCATTTGATAACATAGCAAAATGCATTATGTTTTTCATTAGCTGGTCATCATTTTTATAACCGTTTGGAGTGCCTCCTGTGTATTGTCCATCAAAGCTGTCTGGCTCCATTGCAGCCATCTGCATAATTACGGGTCCCCACATCAAATGTAATCCTATACCTGATCGTGAAATAACTGTACCCAACTGATAACGAGAGTATTCATAATTTTCTATACCCAATGTGTAAGAAATAGAATCGGGACTGTTTAATACCATTGGGTCTAATAAATCTAAGTCATAACCCAATGCTTCGGCAAATGGTTCTCCACTTTCGTTAATCTCATTAGCGAGTAACATTTGGTCGCGAGTAATAAAATTGTCAGTTGATGTTATTACTACTTGCGCATGCGATACTGATACCGCAAGCATAATTGTTAAAAAAAATGTAATTAGTGTTTTCATTGTTTTTGTTTTTAATGATTATTATTAATTTCTGCTTTCTTCGTAAGTCGATTATTGTTCTACTCCCTGACAAATTATGCCCACATCGGCTTGTTAAATATTAGTTAAAGAGAC
>CAZGWS010000057.1:0-8364 GCA_964528805.1 uncultured Lentimicrobiaceae bacterium
GTTATAACGCTTACAAAGTTGTTATGTCGGTCGTGTAAGGCGATGTTTCCCTTAAGAAGTCCGCCATTATCAATAATCATTTTTTTTATATCTTCCTGTGCGCTAACCCACATGTTTCGAGCACCAATAACAGTTATAACAGGTTTTCCACTCATTACTTTTCCGGCTTCTTCTGATCTGAGAAATGTTGTTAACGGTATTGGTGGCGACAAAAACCATATTGGATATCCAATTATAATTAAGTCAAAGTCATCATTGGCGTTGAACTGTACAGGTTCTACTTTTGAGGGAATCATCTTAACAGATTCGGGCATAACATCATAAAAAGAGTTACCCTTCCATGGGAAATTAATTGATGGTACAGGCTTAAGCTTTTCGTAATGAACTTTTATTTCATCAGCAAAATTATTTGTTATATTAGATACGATATTATCTAACTGACCTGATTGTGAATATGTTATAACTAATACATTTTTCATTGACAAGGAAAAATAGTTGGCAAATTTAATTATTATTATTTTTTAGCCTCTACCGCTAATAATAAAATAATCGCATCAAATTTTTTTATGAATTTATTAATGACATAAACCAAATTACCATTACTATTATTATTGTGTGAAAGGAGCTCAATACTTGTGATATCAGCCACAAGTTCATCCATTGCGAATACATCGAATGATGGTTTAATCTTATGTGCAATTTTATAAATGCTTTGCCAATCCTTCTTGGAAGCAAGCTCCTGTAATTGGTTTGTTTCCAGAGGTATAGTGTCGATAAAGAGTGTAATCATATTAATTATCTCATTTTTTTCGCCACCTACGTATTCCGAAAGCTTGTGAAAACTATATGGTTTTACCGGTTGCATAATCTCAAATTTCTTTATCTTTTATCATACGATAAATTGTTGATTTGCCAATGCCGAGCCTTTTAGATGTGTGTAATACGTTATCGTTATATTTCTTTAAAAAATACTTGATAATTCGTTTATTGTATTCTGCCAAACTACACTCGTCTATTAAAAAATTAGATATTGAATCGGTAGAACTAAAGCTGATATTTTCAGCTGATATTTCGTTACTATCAGCAAGCACAACTGCCAGTTCAATAACAGCCTTTAATTCTCTAACGTTTCCCGGGTAACTGTATTTCATAAGTTTTTCATGAGCATCACTCGATATATTTTTTGTTGGCATTTCATTTTCTTTACAAAATTCATCAATAAAAAACTTTGCAAGAATAATGATGTCATTTCCTCTCGATCTCAGCGGCGGAAGGTCGATGGGAAGCCCAAGCAAACGGTAATACAGGTCTTCTCGAAATGTGCCTTTACGCACTTCGTCAGCAAGATTCAGATTTGTTGAGACAATTATTCGGGAATCAAGGTTGATAACCTTATTTCCACCAACGCGTGTAAGTTCTTTCTCCTGAAGAACACGCAAAAGTTTAGATTGCATGCTCAGATTCATCTCACCTATTTCATCTAAAAACAGAGTTCCTCCGTTTGCTTGTTCAAACTTGCCAACCCTTGAAGTAACAGCACCTGTAAAAGCACCTCTCTCATAACCAAACATCTCACTTTCAATAAGTTCGGAAGGTACAGCAGCCACATTAATGGCTACAAATGGAAAATCACTTTTGTTTGAATTATAATGTATTGCCTTAGCCACAAGTTCTTTTCCTGTGCCTGTTTCGCCTGTAATAGAGACCGTTATTCTTGTTTTAAGTGCCTTATCCATTAACTTAAAAACATTCTTTATTGCAATACTGTTACCCTTAATATTTTTAAAATTATACTTAATTCCAACTTCTTCCTTAAGTATGTCTATTTCTGTTCGCAGTTTATTCTTTTCCCGAAGTTTATTTATTAAATTCCAAATTCTGTCTTTTGTGTCATCATCTTTAACAAAATAGTCGTATGCACCTTCCTTAAGCAGGTCAAGTGCAGTCTTTACATCCTCCTGTCCCGATACTATTACAATAGGAAGATTAGGGTATTCGATATGAATTTTTTTCATTACTTCATACCCCGAGATGTCAGGCAATCCGTAATCTAACAAAATTAAGTCGGGTTGCTTGTGAATATTATTAAGGCAGTCCTTTCCATTTTCGTATAATAAAACATCGTTATCCGGGTTTAAATGAAGATGTCTTTGGAGGAGCTTCCCGTAAAAAGCATCATCTTCAACAATAAACAGTTTAAAATAACTCATAGGGTTTAGTATTTAGGATTACTACAATTTACAAAAATAATAATAATTCCACTAAATGGAAATTTTCCAACAATATTTCTGTTCGTATTTTTGTAATTTTGCAACAATTATAATAAAATGAGAAAAATCTATTACACAATTTGGAAATTTATCAAGTATATCCTTATCATTCTTGTTGGTATGCTGATAATAAATTACTTACTCGCTCCGGTTTATCGTTTCTCCGGGCCCATCCCCTTTTCGGGAAAAAAACTTTATAACCCATACCAGTCTGTTGACACAAATAATTGGCGTAAATACAATTTTCAGGTGCAATCAAGGGTGTGGCTCGGAATAACAAATGGCAGAAAGAATTCAAATGAACTAATTGACAGCATTTACAATGTACTTGGATTTGACCACGTTACTACGTCTGACTATCAAAAAATAAACACTTTTGGTAAAAATAAACCATCATATATTCCCACCTACGAACATGGATACAATATCTTTAAAACACATCAAGTTTGCATTAATGCCGATAAAGTGCTATGGGTTGATTTAATTTTTGGACAAACACTCAGCATGAAGCAGTGGATTATTGATTTACTTAAGCAACATACTGAGTTAGTTGTAATTGCACACCCTGTCTTAAGAGGTGGTTATTCGCTAAACGACATGAAATACCTCACAAACTACGACGACATTGAGGTGCTAAATAACTTACGTATTTCTGCTCATCATTGGGACGAAGCACTATCATCAGGTCAAATTGCATATATTATTGCTAACGACGATGCTCATAATGTGATGAACAGCAATGAAGTAGGGCGGAGATTTACAATGATAAATTCATCGAGTTTGATTAAAGATTCTATTATAAGCAGCTTGAAAAAGGGGGCTGCGTATGGTATGGATTTTTATAGAATCGATAATGAACCTATGGCTCATAAAGCAGAGAGGTCTAAGCACATACCTAAATTAACATCAGTTACGCTTAATGCTGATACACTTTCAGTTACGGTTAATGCTTTTGCAAAAAAGTTTACTTTTATAGGCAACCATGGCAAGGTTCTGTCAACTGCTGCAAACACATCGTCAGCTACTTATGTAATACATGATGACGACCCATATGTAAGAACAGTAATTACATTTCCTGATACTTCGGAGATGTACATAAATCCAATTATCCGGTATAGTGGTAAATCTCCGGTTACCCTTAAAACAGCCGAAGTTGACTCATCTGCAACTTTATTTTTAAGAATTGCCTATCTAATTATAGGGTTAATAATTGCCTACATTTTTGTTAAAAACAGAAGACACAGACGCCGCAAATTATCAAGTGAATAACAATAAAAAATATAGCCATTATGTGATTTATCTGATAATAATTTCAACAATTATCAGAGGATTTATTGCAGGATTTATTGAATTGGGAAACGATGAAGTTTATTATCGCCTTTATGCACTTTACCCCGACTGGTCGCACTTTGATCATCCGCTTATGGTTGGCTTATTGATACAGTTGACGTCATTAAACTTATTGCTTCACAGCGAATTTTTTCTCAGACTTGGCTCCATCATAATCGGTGCTATTAATTTATGGATAGTTTACAACATTGGAAAGCAGATAAAAGATTCACAAACAGGATATTATGCATCATTACTATATGCAGGCTCAATTTATTCATCAATAATTACAGGGATTTTTATCCTGCCCGACACTCCACAAAGTTTATTTTGGCTGTGGGCTCTCTATTTAATGATAAAAACTGTACCAAAATGTCCACGAGTACCAATGTCGGGTATTAACATGTTAAAGATTGGCGTACTCATCGGGTTGGGAATCCTTTCTAAATACACATCGGTATTTTTATGGTTTGGCATAGGTATATACATAATACTTTATAACCGTGAGTGGCTAAAAAGTCGCTGGTTATATTATTCAATCTTTATAACAGCAATAATTATGCTGCCAATATTAATTTGGAATTTCCAAAACGACTTTATTAGCATCACTTTTCACTCCGAAAGAGTTGATATGGTTGGTCGTTCGGTTAACTTTAATTATTTCTTTACTGAGTTGGGAGGTGAAATATTATACAACAATCCTGTTAACTTTATTCTGATAATAATAAGTGTTATTGCAGCTGCGAGAGCTAAACTCAATATCGAAAAAAAGTATATAAAAGTTATAATATTATCCGGGCTGCCCCTAATAGTTACCTTTTTAGGATTTTCATTTTTTAGAAGTACTCTACCACACTGGACCGCACCCGGTTATACTGCACTAATCCCATTGGCAGCAGCTTTTCTAACACGGCATAACAAAGTTAGAAAACGATTACCGATACCAATAATATTGTCGCTAACAATTATAATTATAACAATTATTATCGGCTTAGCGCAGATTAATTATGGGGTTTTTAACATTGATAAAAGTAGTGTATATTATAATGTTGGACAGGATGACCCTTCCATTGACATGTACGGGTACAAACAAGTGGGAGATGTATTTAAGCAAATTGTAAAGCGTGATGTTAAAGCTGGAATCATGTCTGAGAACAGTATTTTTGTAGGCTCAAATTGGTTTCCCTTGGCAAATTACGATTACTATGCGGCTACACCTGCAGGGCTTAAGAGTTTTGGCATTGGTAAGCTCGGAAATATCCATAAATACGCATGGATAAACCGTATAAATGGGGGATTTAATATTGGTATGGATGCCTATTATATTACTGACAGCAGGCAGTTTAGCAAACCTGATACTACTTTTTACAAATATTTTGAGAGCGTTTTACCGGCAGATACCATCCAAATATACAGAGGTGGTAAAGTAGCAAAACGTGCTTTTGTTTTTAGGATGAGAAATTTAAAAACGATTCCACCTGACGTACTAAATACCGAACTATAAACTTTTTATTAAGTTTTGAATTATGGTTACCAAATTTCTAATGTGATTAATGGATAATAAGCTACCTAAAATATCAGTCATTCTCCCATTCTACAATGCCGTCAACACTATTGAGCGTGCTATTTTAAGCATTGTCGAGCAAAGCATAAAGGACTTTGAATGTATTTTAATCGACAATAACTCAACAGATGGAAGCACTAAAATTGCCCAAAAGTTTGTTAATTCAGATCCACGATTTAAATTAATTTCTGAAAAAAAACAAGGAGTTACTTTTGCTTCAAATGCAGGTTGGAAGATGAGCCGGGGGCAATATGTTGCACGCATGGATGCTGATGATAAGTCGTATCCGCAAAGACTTAAAATGCAAAGCGAATTCTTAGACGGTAACGCTGATTACGATGCTGTAGCCACTATGGTTAAGCATATTAGCCATTCAGATAATACCGGTGGAATGGCTCGCTTTGTTGAATGGAGTAATAAAATTATTACCTATGAAGAAATATTGCACAACAGATTTATTGAGCTTCCAATTGTAAATCCTACGGCTATGTGGCGGCGAGAAACGGCACTCGCAAATGGCATGTATATGCATGGTACATTTCCCGAAGATTACGAAATGTGGTTAAGGTGGCTTGATAGTAGTGTAAAAATCATAAAACTTGATACGGTACTTTTCGATTGGCATGACTCTGACAATAGATTAACTCGAACAAATCCTTTATACAGTTATAATTCATTTTACGGTATAAAGACTAAGTATCTTGCAAAATGGCTTCAAAATAATAATCCGTTTCATCCAAAAGTTGCTATATGGGGAGCAAGCAAAATATCACGCAGAAGAGCTAAACTCCTTGAAGAGTACGGCATTGAGATATGCTGCTACATTGACACTAAAAAGAATCGACAAATAGGTAGTAAAGTGTATTATTACGAAGACATTCCTGCACCTGACAAAATATTTGTGGTTACCTACATAAAACAGTTGGAAGCTCGTGATGAGATCAGGTTCTTTTTATCTGAAAGAGGGTTTGCTGAAGGAGTAAACTTTATTGTTGCTTCATAATATTAGCGCAGTTACCGATTAAAATTCGACAACTGCGCTGAACCAAAAATCCTACCTTTTGGTATTATTGCCATTCCTTTTGAAATGGGTATTTCTTAATTTTCTAATCTCAAACTCCCTGAAACAGTAAGCGAGGCATTTCCGTCAAGCATTAAACTAAAGCACCTTGCGGTGGAAACCGATTGAATTATTGGTGTAGCACCGGCAGGTATTGTAACGCCATACGTTGAGTCGGGAACAACCCCACCTGACCAGTTGGCAGCGTTATTCCACAATGCTCCTGATGCGCCTATCCAAACTAGTACAGGATGTGTTAAAATAGTGTAGTCTTCCACTTCACCATACCAAGTTGTACCGCATGCATAACTCACATCATCATAATATTTAGTTCTTATTCTCATCCGTGTGCTGCCAACCTCTGCGTCAGCAGGGACATTAATTGTGAATGTACCCTGACCATAATCATTTATTTCATAAACAATATTTTCATTAGTATCTTCAAAGTCACCATCTCTGTTCCAGTCAATCCAAATTGCAAGGTCAAGATTAGCACTACTGCTTCCGTTTGTTATAGTAATAAGTTTTGATTGACCAACAGCTACTCCGGCGACCTCCGAGGTCCAATCTTCGTAATAAGGTCCTGTTGCTGAATATGTCGAAGTATTATCAACACTACCAATTTGCACACGACTAATAAAACCGTATGCATTATCGGTATTAGCCTGGCAATAATTACCGGGAGCATTACCTACAGTAACATAGTTAGTTTTTGTGATCGAATTATTTCCGACAGCGTTTGAAGTATAAAGGCTAACTGTGTATGTACCTGTTGCAGTAAACTCAACTACAGGCGATTGCGATGTTGATGTGGTTCCTGACAGATATTGTACAGTTGCCGGTGAAAAAGTCCATTGCCATGACGTGGGGATGTTTACAGTAGCATCTGTAAAACTAACATCCTGATTTATCCCGGGAGTAGTATTATCTGTATAAAAATCAGTAATTGGTGCAACGGCATTGTCAAAATCACCGCTGATAATCATTGAAAAAGCCTGTCCTCCCCCTGTTAAAGTGCCGGTATGATTTACAATTATCGAATATGTAGTTGCATCTGTTGGGGATGCTATGTCAACCATTTCAACGTTATCAGTACTATTTTTGGAAGTATTTGTTGCAGCATTTGAGGGGTTATCTTTATCCAGTTTCCAAGGGTAATATGTGTTGGTATCTTGTGTGATTTTCAAGTCTAGTTCGTTAACCAGCATTTTATCAGCAGGATCTACCGATATGGCAGGAACTGTACCCGCAGGATCAGTCCATACTATTGTAACTTTTATAGGACTTGTTCCGTTGGTAGTAATATTTCGTGTATAAGTATCACCATCATTAAGATATTGCTCTGTAATTACATCAGTAGTTTCATCTTCTGTAATTTTTGCGGCAGCACTTTGAGTGTTTAGCAAGCCCCATCCAAACTCATAATCAGGACCATTGTTAGCACCTGCTTCATCGGCAGTATGAATTACTAAAGCTTTTAGCGTTGCCGACCTCATTTTACTTCCTGTGCCTACTACATTTTCGTAATGTTGAATTAACAATGCCAGTGAGCCGGTAGTTGTTGGCGACGACATTGAAGTGCCACTTGCTGAAATATAGGCATTATTTGCACTGCTGGTACTTGAATACAACCCAACGCCATTTGCAACAATATCGGGTTTTATTCTTCCATCATCGGCAGGACCCCAGCTGCTAAAGCCACTCATTACCACATCGGAAGGTTGTGAATAACCGGATGGAATATCGCCAATGGCTCCAACTGTAAGTATATTTTTAGCAATACCGAGTTGATCGATACAATCATACGGACCGTCATCAGGATAAGCACCTCCGACCGGAGCAACATCATCACGATCGTTGCCAGCCGATTTTACTATTAAATAATATGGTGCATTAAAAGCTACTTCATCCCAAGCTTTAGCACTGTAATCGTAGTATCCAAAGCGATAGTCTTCAATCTTACTAACAGCAGTATCACCCCACCATGTAGTTCCCTCCCAGCCACGCAACCAGCCATATGAGTGGTTGCTTATCAAAGTGCCGGCGGCGGCTTCGCTTGCCATCTCCGAAACATCGTTATTCCAATCGTACGATTTTAAATCTGCTGCCGGTGCCATTCCTTTAGCATTTACATCAACACC
>CAZGWS010000057.1:8464-15300 GCA_964528805.1 uncultured Lentimicrobiaceae bacterium
CGTACGATTTTAAATCTGCTGCCGGTGCCATTCCTTTAGCATTTACATCAACACCTGAGGCAATTATTGTTCCGGCAACATGAGTAGAATGCCATGAAACAGATGCTGCATCTATATTGATAACCCTGCCTGTAAGCTCCTGATGCGACGACAATACCGAGCCACCATCCCATTCGCAAATAGTTACTCCCGCACCATCAAGACTTAAACCCGCAGCACCGCCTGTAAAAACCTCATTAGTTGATGAGGTTGCTGCTGCTACAGCGTTGGATGTAGTATAATATTGAGGATTACCTCTTTCGTCGATGTACATCAACTCTTTTAGAACTCCATTTACCTCGGTACGCATCGGGATATTATATATTCGGGCAAATTTTTCAGCTTCGGCTTTTTGATGTTGCGCTTTTTGAAAATATTCAACTGAAAGCTGCTGTAACTTTGCAATGTTAGTTGCTGTTTGAGCATAGCTACCCTTTACGAAAAGAAAAAGAAAAAGAAAAGTAAATATATTTTTCATCTGTAAAAAAGTTAAAAGGCGGCACTTATTGTAAACCTTGCTGCAATATGTAAATTTGGCATGTTATTTAATAAGAGAACTCTTGTTTGTATTTCGTAAGATTACTCTAATCAAAATTTACTACCAATGTTAACGCATAAATTAATTACGTATATCACAAAGATATAAAAAAAATGCAGCTCTTAATATCAGCATAATAATCACATTATTACTTTAATTGACAAAAAATATTATATTTTTGTTGCAGGTTAATTTCTTTGAGTAATAACTTTACTGCGTCATAATACGCAGTATTTTACCTTACGGTAAAAGATGTTTGCGGATTTAAGCTAAAGCAGTAAGTAAAAAATAAAAGGCGTTCAGAAAATATATCTAAACGCCTTTTAATAATATAAATTTAGGTTAGTGTATCTATTGCTTATGCAGCACCACATTTACCTTGTCCACATTTTGATTCAGCTTTTTTCTCTGTTTTTGATTCTTTTTTCTCTGTTTTGCTTTCTTTTTTCATAGCAGCACCACATTTACCTTCACCGCATTTCATAGCTGGTGTTGCTACTTTGGCACCTGATTTCTCGGTTTTTGCTGCGCCTTCTTTTTTTGCACCTTTTGCAGCTGTGCCGCATTTACCTTCGCCGCATTTGCTTTCTCCTGTTTTGCTTTCACCGCATTTACCTTCACCACATTTATTGTAGTCGCCATAAGTGCTGACTGCAATTGTGTTTATTGCGATATTACCGGCAAACAATGCAGATTCATCATTACTGTTTGCAATGGTTTCATTGGCTTTAATCTCAGTTGTTGAGAGGGATACAAACAAGCCTGCTAAAACTGCTACGGCTAATACACTTAAACTTTTAATTCTTTTTGTCATGATTTTAAATTTTAATTAATATTGATTTATTTACTGTTTGACCTAATAGTCGCAAGTTGTACGAGTTCCTTACAGAAAAAATTAATTATTTTGAAAGATAATTTAGCGTTATTGTTAGCACTCTGTAAAACAGCTATTTAAACACTAAAATAATTTAAGATAAATAGTGTATTAGTGATTATTGGTACAATATCGCTATCAAATTCTTCTATAAGAAAAAGCAAAGCTAATCTTATTTTTCACTATTTCATGCTTACGCAAATATTTTTTACCTTAATGGTGCTAAATGGCATAATACAATGCGATTAGTTTAATGGGCATCAATGCTGTAAAGCATAAGCACAAGATGGCGGAGTACTTTTGTTATTTCTGACATATATTCGTTAACTGCTTTTACACTTCCCGGAAGGGTAAAAATCATTGTATTATTCATTAGTCCGGCAATACTTCTACTTATTAGTGCATTTGGTTTTTCCGTGCCGTATTTTATACGAATCATATCCATAATCCCCGGTATCTCCTTATCAAGCAAAGGCTTAATAACGTCAACGGTGATATCGCGATGTCCTATTCCTGTGCCTCCTGTTGTGAATACAAAGTCGTAGTTTTTGCTTGTATCTTTAAGTAATTTTAGAAGATCGCCTTTGTCATCAGGAATAATAGCGGTGCTGACGCTGGACTTAAAGTTATTCATTGTAAAAAATGTTTCAATGGCTTCTTTAACCTTAGGACCGCTTAAGTCTTCGTATTCACCCTTGCTTGCTCTATCGCTTAGGGTAATAATAAGCGTGTTAAATATTTTAGGTTTGTATTCAAGCACATCACCTTCTTTTGCAATTCCTCCACGAATTACTCTAACAAATATTCCTTCTTTTGGCATCACACAGTTGCCAACTTCTCGAAATATTGCACACGAATCGCCATGACATTTTTTACCTATTTGTGTTACTTCGAGTTCTATGTTATCGTTAAAGAACCTGTCGAGTGGCGATGTTTTAAAAATTTCCATACCCTGAGTAGTAATATTTTCAGCAAATTCACCAAACTCAATCTTTCTTCCTGCTTCTTTCGAGAACTTCAAAAAACTTTCGGTGCCGAGCATGCTTACCTGCCTGTGCCAGCTGCCGGCATGTGCATCGTTTTTTACCCCATGGCTGTTAAGTTCAATAAATTCAATTGGCTTTTTAATAGTTCCTTTTTTTGTTGAAATGTTTGTGCTTAGTATTTTAATTGTTTGTGTGCTCATGTATTTTAGTTTTATTGGGGTAAGTTTTATGTATGTGCTTAATTATCTCCAGCACACCCTAATGTATTTAATTTTTATAAATCTTCTTTAGTCTTTTCAATTAATTTAATATCGCTTATAACCATGTGTTTGTCAACGGCTTTACACATGTCATATATTGTGAGCAATCCTATGCTAACGCCGTTTAGTGCTTCCATTTCTACTCCTGTTTGACCTATGCATCTTGCCAAACTTCTTATATAAACACCATTCTCTTTAATTGTAGCAACCACATCTACTTTAGTGAGTTGCAATGGATGGCATAGTGGAATTAAGTCGCTGGTGCGCTTTGCTCCCTGTATGCCTGCTATCTCGGCAACTGTTAACACATCGCCTTTTTTCATTTGGTTTTCTTTTATAAGTCTAATGGTTTCTTTGTTTAAATATATAGTTCCTTCGGCACGTGCTGTTCTCATCTGGTTTGGCTTTGCACCTACATCAACCATATTTGCTTTTCCGGTGTTGTTAGTATGACTTAGTTTTTTCATATTTGACATTTATAATATGTATTATTACCTATTTTTAATTTTGCTGTTGTCGATTTGTTAATCATACAACATCAGCCGCCAATGTTATAAAATTCGCCACTTGTATTTTTAGTGCCACATTTTGGCTTGTGTTCTAATGCTTGTGCTATGGCTCCTTCAATACCAAACTCTCTGATATTATATTCACGATTATTAAAAAGGCATGGTTTTATATTGCCGTTAGCAGTAATACGTAGTCGGTTACAAATTTTGCAGTCGCCTCCTTCGCCACCTTCAACAACCGAAAAATGCCCCATCTTTAAGTCCATTTGGTGTATGTATCTTATACTGAAGTTGTTTTTTTTACAGAAAGCTGCTACTTGAAGAGCATCAGATTCTTGCGAAGATTTTTTGATAACGCAGTTAATCTTTATCGGTGTTAAGCCAACTTTTTGTGCCTCAAAAATACCCTCAAGTACATCGTCAATATTACCAAGACGAGTAATTTGGTGATATTTTTCGGGGTCAAGTGTGTCAAGACTTACATTAACACGATGTAAGCCTGCTTGTTTTAATGCTAAAGCATACTTTTTTAACGTTAAGCCATTTGTTGTAAGTCCAAAATCATCAATACCCCTGACATCTGCAATCATCCGCACTAAATCAACTATTCCTTTTCTTGCCAGTGGCTCGCCTCCTGTTAAACGTATTTTGTTAATTCCAAGTTCAACACTCTTTTTAACAACATCAACTATTTCTTCAAATGAAATAATATCAGTATGATTTATTAGCGGTATTCCCTCCTCGGGCATGCAATATGTACATCTTAGGTTACATCTGTCAGTAATGGAGATCCGTAAATAGTTTATCTTTCTGTTAAATTTGTCGTACATCAACTAATTCTCCTATTTCTAATTTCTCTTTTCCAATTTCAATTGAAGTAACAGCATCGGCAAATACATACGAATGAATATGCGCAGATCCGTGATATTCAACAGGATATACTTTCCCGTCGTTTTTAATAGTAACGGGGATAAATGCTTTTCGTGCTGATTTATGTCTGCTGTATTCTGCTCCCATCGGTAATTTTATTATTTCGGTAAGCTGTGTTGCTCCCATCAATTTTAATAATAAAGGTATAACCAGCAACTCAAACTGAGTGAATGAGGAAACAGGATTGCCAGGCAGACCGAAGATAAACTTATTTTTTTTAAAAGTACCGAATATTGTAGGCTTACCAGGTTTTACAGCCAGTACTCTAAATTTTATATCAACACCACATGCTATCATTATTTCGGGTACAAAGTCAAAATCGCCCATGGAAACACCACCGGTAAGTAGTACAACGTCATTATTGTTAACAGCTGTTGTAATAATATCTAATGTTGCCTCTTTTGTGTCTTCTGCTATCCCAATGTAATTTGATGTTGCACCAACTCGGGTAACCTGCGCTGCAAGTTGATGGCCGTTGCTATTGCGGATTTGCGTTTCTGCCGGTGTTTTAGATGGCTCAACTAATTCGTCTCCTGTTGATATTATCCCAACCGTAGGGCGTTTAGAAACTATTGGCATAGTACAGCCAACAGATGCCATTACAGCAATGTGTTGTGGCTTTATTTTTATGCCTTTACTTAATACCAAGTCGCCCTTTTTTATATCTTCAGCAAAATAACATATGTTGTTGTTGGTGTAGTCAAATGTGAACCTGATTTTATTACTGCCAACTACTTCGGTATCTTCTACTTTTAATACACAGTCGGCACCAACGGGAATAATTGCCCCAGTCATAATTTTTGTACATTGGTTTTTGCCAACATTTTTTTTAGGGACTTTGCCGGCGGGGAGGATTTCAATTATTTCAAGATCGTTCCGTATGTCTGTTCTTTTGCATGCATAGCCATCCATAGCCGATTTGTTGAATGGGGGCATGTTTATATCAGAATGTACGTCTTCGGCAAGAATTCTTCCGAGGGAATTAGCAAAACTTATCCTCTCACTTCCAACTGTGGTAGTAACTGATTTTAGAACTATTTCAAATGCTTCTTCAAATTTTATCATAGTGAGTATTAGTTTTTCAACTTGAAAGGTTTAGTTGATTATTACTTTTTGCGAAATTACTGACTTGTCAACTATATTTTCGATTTTTATCATATAGATTCCTGATGTTAATTTTGAAATGTCAATTTTTTGTTCCCTCCTGATAGTGTGGCTATAACTCGTCGTCCGTTAATATTATATATACAAATTTTAGCAGATGTTTGAGTGTGTACAACAATAAAGTTGTTTGCCGGATTGGGATAAATGTCAATCTGATTTAATGATGTTTTATCAGCACTGCTTATAAGGTTGCTTGTTGTTTCAAATTCTTCTTTCCACTTTTTAGTGTAAACACTATTGTCCCAGCCGGTTTTCTGTGCTGCTTTTGTTGTAAACACGTTTTTAAACTGAATGGCACTTGTACCTCCGGCAGTTTCAATTTCCCGGATCAAATTTGCAGGAATTGTAGCCTGATCTGCCAATCCTGAGTTAGTAGGAAACGTCCATTGTACAATTGTATTTTGTGCAAATGCGCTGAAATTTGTGATGCCGATAATGGCAATAATTAGTAAAGCTGTAGAGATTATTTTCATCTATTTATAATTTTATACTCTATTCAGATTCAACTTTTTCATCAAATTTAACGCTCATATTACTAATCAGTTCAACAATGTAAATCCCTATTTTCATTATAAGATCGCTAACTAATTTAGTATAATATTCTATACTGCAAAGGTTTATTGTTGAGTTTAGCTAACTGTCTCGAATTGTACCCTATTCCTATGCTGTATTTGTTATTGGAGTAATCTATGCCAAATAAAAATTTTATCATATTTTTATTGCTGCAAAATTAGCATTTATTTGTCGTTACCTTATTTAATTTGTTCTTTAAAATCATCATAGACTTCCCCAATGGCTATATACATTTTTTTACAAAGTTCGTCATATGCGACATGTAGGTTTTTAGCTTTGCCGGTGAGTTTGGAGTTTTTACCGCATTTTCTGCCACAATGTTTTTCGGTTAGCACATAGCCAAGGGAGTTTTTCAGATTTTTTTATGTCGCCCCAAGCTTCAATGTAGCTGGTTTGCGGGCTTACGGCAGCAGCCTTAAGTGAGCCTTTTTGCTAAATTGCCTTTCGCCAATAATTCTTTCTCCCGATACGGTTTACAGTTATAATTTATATCTTAAAACACATCATTCTTCGAACTTCGTGGTGGCTTAATATGCAATCTTATTAAGTGAAGTGTATTTTATTTCATATCGTATATGAAAATATGAAATTTTGATATGGATAAATGTAATCCATTTACACAGTTCAATAGAAAACCTTGCACTTTTAACAAGAATAATAACTATATCTTATTGGCAATATACATTATATGCATTTTTCAGCAAGCCCTATTTATTCACGTACTTGTACAAAGGTATAAGTATCAATTTTAACTTTAATTTTTGTATATCTATCCACAACAAAGGTTTCAAATCCATTAAAAGTCTGCCAAACTGTTTTATTTGATAACAATACCGCCATACTTCCCAAAGTTACAGTATTCTAATCCATCGTTGTTGTTCCAAATTTATATTCGGTATGTTATAACAAATCTACAAAGGAATATTCCCATGCTTTTTGGCAGGAGAGTTATCAGTTTTATTT
>CAZGWS010000058.1:0-15147 GCA_964528805.1 uncultured Lentimicrobiaceae bacterium
ATTTACTAAAAATAAATAAAATAACTATGATTTTCAAAAATTTATGAATTAATCTGGCTAATTGAGGAATATTACTAATAATTATGTATGAATGACAAATGAATTTACGACTAAAGAAGAGATTAGCGAGCTTATTGCTAATGAACCTGCTGTAATTATTTATTTTTACAGTAACCATTGTGCACCCTGTATAAGTTTACGGCCAAAAGTACTACAGATGGTTAGTGATGATTACCCAAAGATTGAGTTAGCATTTGTTAATTCAGAAAAATACCCTTTATTGCCGGCAGCCTATAATATTTTTGCCAATCCAACTATTGTTTTATTTTTTGATGGTCGTGAATACAGACGTGAGAGTAAATACATTTCAATATTGCAACTTAGTGAAACTATTGAGCGACCATACAGCATGTTGTTTGAATAATTATTTCTATTTTATTATAGTGTGAGGTGCTTTATGCGGTAGTGATAGCAGCGTTAGCTTGTTGAAATACCTGCTGATTTGGTTGTTGTTAAGCGGAGGCTGACGCAGGAAGCCCACGTATTAACTACAAACAAACAGTAGGTATAAAACAACTAAAAGCGTATAGCACGGTTACCGCCCAAATAAAAAAGATGATAAAAATGCGACCTTAAACTCCTTCTGTTAGGGCATCGGGGATATGAAATTGAACTTCGCGCAGGAAGGTGATTGTTTTGTCGATTTCGTCGTGCATAACTCTATCTTCGAGGATGAATGTTACTAATTTGCGATACTGCGACAGGAAGTTTTCGAGTATTGGCGATGACGTGGCGGGGCGGCGGAAATCCATTGCCTGCGCGGCGTTAAAGAGTTCGATGGCGAGGATGCGCTCAAGATTTTGCACTACTTTATACGCTTTTGTGGCTGCATTTGCACCCATGCTAACATGATCTTCCTGACCTTGCGACGACACGATTGAATCCACAGAAGCCGGTGTGCACAATTGTTTATTTTGACTGACGATGGATGCGGCGGTGTACTGCGGAATCATAAAACCGGAGTTGAGTCCGGGGTTTGCAACCAAAAATGGAGGTAGTCCGCGCTTACCGTTAATAAGCTGATATGTACGTCGCTCGGATATATTTCCCCACTCGGCGGCGGCAATTGCCATGGTGTCGAGGGCGATGGCGAGAGGCTGACCGTGGAAGTTACCCCCGGAAATTATCAAATCTTTATTCGGGAAAATTGTGGGGTTGTCGGTTACTGAGTTTATCTCGGTAGAGAACACGGTACTTACGTAATTTATTGTGTCTTTTGAGGCTCCATGTACCTGCGGGATGCATCTGAACGAATACGGATCCTGAACATGCTCCTTATGTTGATTTATTAGACTGCTTCCTGATAGCAATTCTCTAACACGGCGTGCAGTTTGTATTTGCCCTTTATGTGGTCTGACTTGATGAATTTCATCGAAAAACGGCTCTATTCTGCCGTCGTATGCATCGAGGGAAATAGTGCCAATAATATCAGCAAGCTCCGACAGGCGGAAGAGTTTTAGAAGCGAAGTAACGCCGTATGCACTCATAAATTGTGTACCATTTAGTAATGCCAGTCCCTCTTTTGATTGCAGCTTAATTGGTTCAAAGTCAAGATGATTAAGTGCTTCGGCAGAAGGCATTTTGCTGCCTCTGAAATACACCTCGCCAAGACCTATGAGTGGCAGCGACATGTGTGCTAACGGTGCCAAATCGCCCGAAGCGCCGAGGGAGCCCAACTGGTAAACAACAGGTATTACATCGTTGTTGAAGAAATCGATTAAGCGGTTTATGGTTATCAACTGCACGCCGGAATGCCCATAGGATAGGGACTGGATTTTGAGCAGTATCATTAGCTTAACAACTTCTTTGGGTACTTCGTCGCCAATTCCACAGGCGTGTGATTTAACAAGATTTTCTTGTAGTTTACCCAAATCGTTGTGCGAAATACTCTTGCTGTACAACGAGCCAAAGCCTGTATTTATGCCATATGTGGGTGTATTTTGATCTGCTGTTTTTTTATCAAGATATTTTCGGCAAAGCTGTATGCGCTTTTTTGATTCGCCAGAAAGTTTTAATTTATAGTCGTCTTTTAAAATTGTAAATATTGTGCTAAAAGTTAGCTTTTTGTTGCTTATTGTATGAATTTTAACTGACATGGTTTTATGGTTAAATAATGATATTTATTTTTTATTGCTTTGGTCGATTAATTTTTCAGCAGTGAAATAAGTTGTTCAAGATTAACTTTTTGCTGATCGCCGGTATCCATATTTTTATATGTGTATAATTCTGTTTTCATTTCTTCTTCGCCTATTAAAACAACTACAGGTATCGCTTTTTGGTGTGCATACTTCATTTGCTTTTTCATTTTTACGGCATCGGGATAAAGTTCGGCACTAATACCTTCTTTACGGATAGTTTTTAACAGATTTAGACAATATTTTCCTTCTTGTTTGCCGAAGTTTACAAACATTACTTTGGTAGTAATGGTACTATTGTTAGGAAATAGGTTTAGCTCATTAAGCACATCGTAAATTCTGTCGGCACCAAATGAAATGCCAACACCAGATGTATCAGGTAGTCCGAAAATGCCTGTAAGATCGTCATATCTGCCTCCACCACAGATGCTTCCCATACTAACATCTTTGGCAGCCACTTCAAAAATAGCACCTGTGTAATAGTTAAGTCCTCTTGCCAGCGTTATATCAAAAGTCCATTTGTTGTTTAGGTTAAGGTCTTTAAGATGGAGCATAACTTCCATTATTTCGTTGATGCCCTGAAGTCCAATTTCTGAATCTTTAAGTGCTTCCTGCAACTTAGGAAACTTATCTTGCAGTTCACCTTTAAGGTTAAGAATTGGTTGTAATTTTTCTATTGCTTGTTGCGACAGACCTTTGTTGGCAAGCTCTTCGTTAACTTTTTCCAGACCAATTTTGTCAAGTTTATCAATGGCTACAGTAATATCAACAATTTTATCAGGTTCACCAATAACTTCTGCAATACCACTAAGTATTTTCCTATTATTAATTTTAATAATTGTACTAAATCCTAACTTTGTAAACACCTCATCAATAATAAGTACCAGCTCAACTTCGTTTATTAATGAGTTGCTGCCAATTACGTCAACATCGCACTGATAAAACTCACGATATCTACCTTTTTGTGGTCTGTCGGCACGCCAAACGGGCTGTATTTGGTAGCGTTTAAACGGGAATGTTATCTCATTTCTGTTTTGAACAACGTATCGTGCAAACGGCACGGTAAGGTCGTAGCGCAATCCTTTTTCACAAATTTTAGCAGTTATCTTATTTAGGTTGGGGGTTTCGAAGTCGTTTTTATTGGTTTTCTTTAAAAAGTTACCTGAGTTTAATATTTTAAATAATAGTCTATCGCCTTCTTCGCCGTATTTCCCCATTAAAGTAGATAGATTTTCGATGGAAGGTGTCTCAATAGGCAGGTAGCCATACTTTTGAAATACCGTTCTAATTGTGTTAAAAATGTAATTTCTTCTCATCATTTGTTCAGGTGAAAAGTCGCGTGTGCCTTTTGGTATTGATGGTTTTTGTATCATATTATCAAGTTATCTTTTTCTTCAATCAGCTATTATTAATAATTTCATTTAGTTTTGCCGTAGCTTTTTTCCAGCTGTGGTTATTATGGACAAAGTTGTACCCATTCTGTGCTATTACATCATACTTTTTTTTATTATCAAGCAGCACAATTATTTGATTTGCAAGGTGGGCTGCGTTAGTACCAATTAGTATTTCCGTACCATCCTTGGCTTGTAATGCATCGTTTGCAAGAGGTGTTGTAATTGATGGTACTTTCATCGACATGGCTTCGAGTAATTTATTTTGTAAGCCGGTGCCGATGCGCATAGGTGCGATAAATACGTATGCGGAAGAGTATGAGTCTCTTATATCGTCGAGCCAGCCACTAACAGCTACAAGTTTTGATTGCAGTGCTATCACTTTTTTTGTCGGACTTGCTCCTGCAAGAAGGACCTTTGCTTTTGGCTTTTGCTCCCAAACCAACGGCATTATTTGCTTTACGAGGTACTCTGCGGCATCAATATTTGGTGGATATGCCATATTTCCCGTAAAAACAACTTCAACTGTTTTTTCTTTATCCATCGGTTTAAAAAATGAATGGTCAACACCGTTGGGGATAACATAAATATCGTCTTTATTTTTATGTTTTATAAGATTTTTATCGGGTATTGATATAATGGTTTTATTATCGAAATAATCGAATATACTATTCTCATAATTTAGCAGCCTTATATATTCTGCTGAGAAAAATGGTTTCATAAAAGCAGAAGTAGTCTCCATCCTGCGCTTCATGCCATGTGAAAGTACATCCTGATAATCGAGAGTTTTTTTAATATCTATATCTTTCACATATTCTGTTGTCCTGATAAACTGGCAGTAAATGTGATCGGGTTTGTATGTCTTTATAAGGTTATTAATTTCTTTGTTTGCTTTTTTATTGAAGAAGTATCCTGTTTGAAAAGGCACATCTTTAAAATATGCCATTGCCATGTTCCAAATACGCTTATGCCAGGGCAAATCTAAGAAGTTAATGGATTGGCAATATGGGTGTAATTCGCTAAATGCTTTTTGTTTATCTAATTTCAAATCGGGATTTAGTGCACATAGTATAAGCTTGTTGCTTTTCGACAGCTCCTTTATCTGATTAAAGGCACGTAACTTATCACCTTTCTCCAAAGGGTATGGTACTCTCGAAAGCAGTACAAAAATCTTCATAGTAATTGCCAGTTATAATCCTGTTGAGATGCAAAGATAATGGAGTTTGAATAATAGTTGATAATTTATTACCTTAAATCCGCAAACATGTTTGAAGCGAAAAACAAGTTGGCTTATTCTTTAGGGTGAGATTGGTAAAAAACAAAGTTTTGAAGATTAATTTCAAAATTGAAGTCATATAATTTTTGTTACTTTGTGGGTTGTATTGTTTTAATTGATAGAATGAAGAAAAATAGGTTAGTAGCACCATTTGTGAAATGGGTTGGAGGTAAAAGGCAGATAATGCCAGCTATTTATCAACTATTGCCTAAAAATTACAATATTTATTATGAACCTTTTGTAGGTGGAGGTGCAGTTTTATTTAATAACCAACCTAAGAAAGCTGTAATAAATGATTCCAATAAGGAATTAATAAATGTTTATCAGGTAATAAAAAACAATCCTGAAGAGCTAATAGCTGATTTGAAAACTCATAGAAACGAGGCTGAATATTTTTATGAAATCAGAGCATTGGATAGAAAAGAAAATTTTAAAGTATTGTCGGAAATTAAGAAAGCTTCAAGAATTATTTTTCTTAACAAAACTTGTTACAATGGATTATACAGGGTAAATTCTTCAGGAGAATTTAACTCGCCTTTCGGTAGATATAAAAACCCAAATATTGTAAATGATGCTACAATTAGAGCAGTAAATAAATATTTTAACAATAATGATATCACAATGTTAAATGAAGATTTTGAAGATGCCGTTAACGATATCAAGAAAGGTTCATTTGTATATTTTGATCCTCCGTATGATCCTGTTTCAAAAAGTTCAAATTTTACCGGTTATGTACAAGGCGGATTTAATATGTTTGATCAAGTTAGATTACGAGATTTATGTGTTAGTATAGATTCAAAAGGAGTAAAGTTTCTGTTATCAAATTCTGCTACCGCATTAATTGAAGATTTATTTAAAGATTTTAACATCAAATACGTAAAAGCTAATCGCAATGTTAACTCAAATGCAAAAAAAAGAGGACAAATAGATGAGGTGCTAATTAGAAATTATGAGTGATACAAAAAATGATATAGCTTGGAAAAAGCTTTTTGAGAAATATAATATAATAGAAACCGTGGATGCGAAAGGTCATTTTTTTATTAATTCAAAGGATATAAACGTATTTCGTGAGGCACGATTGATGACTAAATTCGATTATAAGTCGCAGCTACCTGAATTATTTGCAAAAAATGATCTTTCTATTTTGCCTATTTCAAGAGGTGGGTATATAATATCAACTTTTAATACATTTCATGATTTTGATGACAATGAGGTAGATACAAAGAAAATCGATTTCCCTAATTATATAGAAAGTATTGATTATAATAATATTACAAGTGAATCTACTGCATTAAATTGCGCCTATATTTCTGGTATTATTGAAGACTTTACAGAAGATGATGAAATAAAACCGGCAGTAAATGGTCGAATGAGTTCGTTGTCTTTTGATTTTATAATTAACTCCCAAAAAGGCTTATTAAATATTGATGTCAAAAATTCGCAAATAGAGATTGATGGAGGATATGAGGGAATCAACTCATTAAGTTTAATTGAAGCAAAAAACTCTCTTTCTAAAGATTTCTTAGTCCGCCAACTTTATTATCCATATAGACTTTGGCGCAAGAAAATTAACAAAAATATTAGAACCCTGTTTTTGACATATACAAATGGGATTTTTCACTTTCGTGAATATATTTTTGAAAACCCAAATCGTTTTAACTCTTTAAATCTAATAAGGCAAAAGAAATATATAATCAGAGAAGGAGCTATCAATGCCGAAATAATACAAGAAACTTTAAATAGTGTTATTATAACCCCAGAACCCAAACTACCGTTTCCACAGGCAGACTCCTTCGATAGAGTAATTAACATTTGTGAATTGCTGAATGAAAGAAAAATAATGACCCAGGAAGAGATCACAGATAATTACGATTTTGATAAAAGACAAACAGATTATTATACCAATGCAGGAAAATATTTAGGCTTTGTAGATAAAAAGAGAGAAAATGGAGGAGCCACTTACTTTTTATCTCAAAAAGGTAAAAAATTGTTCAAGGTTTCAATTGTTAACCGTCAAATAGTGTATGCAAAAAGCATTCTCAGTCATCATGCATTTCACACTACTTTAAAATTGTATTTTAAAAAAGGCGAAAGACCAAACAAACTGGAAATTGTAGATATAATGAAAAAATCGAACTTACATAATGTTGACTCCAATTCAACATTTAACAGGAGAGCCTCTACTATTTCGAGCTGGACTGATTGGATAATGGATTTAATTGAAGAGTAGTTATTATATTTTAACGAGATTAAGTCAAAATAATGAATGATTGCATTAAAAGACCATCATTAGTTTTTACAAAATGCTTCTATAAAAATCAATCATTTTGTTAACAAGCAAGTGGTTGTTGTGTTCTTTTACTATGAGGGTACGAGCCTTTGCACCAATTGAATTGCACAAGTCGGCATCTAAAAATAACTTTTTAATTGCTGTAACATACGATGCTGCATCATCGGCAATAATAATATTCTTATTATCAGTATAGCTAATCCCTTCGGCGCCTATCGTTGTTGATATTACTGCTTTGCCGAGTGCCATACTTTCGATAATTTTAATACGAATACCACTTCCCGAAAACAGCGGTGCTATTGATATGGTTTTCGATTTAATAAACTCAAAAGCATCAGGAACCTCGCCAACAACAACAACATTTTTCAGCTTCAAATTTGTTAGCCATTCGGGCATTTCTCTGCCGGCAAGATATAATCTAATATTAGGGAGTTCACTTGTAACTCTGGGCCACACATGTTCTAAAAACCATCTAATTCCATCTTGATTTGGAATCCAGTTCATGGCACCAATATGAAATAACGCATGCTCGCTTGTCGCAGTATTTGCATATTCCAATTTATCAAGGTTTACTCCAAATGATATTGTTGCTACAGGTTTGTTTGTTTCATGCTTAAAAAACTCTTCGTCTTTGGCAGATATTGGTATAATCCCATCATAACTGTTAAGGATATTTTTTTCGTAGATTTCGAGTGTTTTGGCAAGATGAAACAGGTAGGCTTTTTTAAGTGGATTTTTACTATTTTCTGCCACCCTCTTCCAAATTAGATGTTCAATATTATGTGCTCGCAGTACAATTGATGCTGATGAGAATTCCCTTATAGTATCAATGTAAGGCGACATAAAAAGAGTTTCTATTTGTACAATATCATAGCTCTTTTCAGATAATATCTGTTCTAATTTATTTCTAAACTTATCAGATATAAATCGATCGACATGATAGGATTTACCGGAAAAAAGATTTAAAAATGCTGCTATCGGTTTTATACTGAGGTCTATATACACCAGCTCAATACCTGTTTTGTTTTTATAGTGTTGCGGAATATCTTTAAGGTTAACATTATATTTATTAGTATTGATTGCCAGTACTTTAACATTGTGGTCTGCTAATATTGAGCCTTCAATAAGGTTATTCATGGCAATGGGACCGCCCTCATGTGGAGGCCACGGTGATTTATTGCAAATAAACAATATATTCAACTTACTATTCATTTAGCTATTTTCTTTTTTCTAAACTTATTAAAGAATTTGCTCCAACTTTCGGTATCCATAAGCTGAGCATCGGTAGTAGCTTTGTAAGTAAGAAATAATCCAAGCGGCAACACAATCATCGTTGACAACCACAACCCGAAAACTACATTCATCTCGCCGGTTTTAACAGCTTTTTCGCCCATCATCGACACAACATGATACAGAACAAAAAATATTACTGAAACAACAACAGGCAACCCAAGTCCTCCTTTACGAATAATTGCCCCAAGTGGTGCTCCTATAAAAAAGAATATCAAACACGCTATTGACAGTTTAAATTTTTGATGCCATACAACTTCATGTTTTATTATCATCGACTGCCGGGCTTCTAAATTATTAACAGCTCTGATAATACCTTCCTTGGCAGAACGTGCCCCACGTAGTGCAATCTCAACTATATCATCCTTATTTGCAAGTTTAAAATTGTCAATAATCGGTGAAATGATTGTATCTAAACCATTTATATTTTCAACACAGACAGGTGACGCCATCAGGGTGTCATTTTCCATTAAATATGGATATCTGCCGATAAACATTTTCAGATACCTTTTTTCTGCAGTTAAGTGATTCTTACTCAATGAGTCGATTGATTTATTAAGTTGCTTAATATTCAGCATTGAATAATGAGTCTTAAACAAATCTTCATTTGTCCTGTTTAATTGAAATTGTGATAAGTCAAAATTTAAAACTTGTTTATCAAATTTTACCGACTCAAATGGTCTGGTAATTCTATATCTTGCAACATTTGTTATTTCCGAGTAGCGATAGCCGTCATAGAGTGTAAAGATAAGGTTTTTTTGATTAGCCGACATTTGCATTGTTCCGCTATTAGCCGTAGTAACCATTATATCACCCTGGTTTTTAGTATGATTATATATTTTTACATCATAAATAGTTCTATTGTCTTTTGCTTTTTTACCAACTCTGATTACAAAACCATCAAGACCATAATAATAAATACCTTCGTTAATATTAAATGCCAGCTTTTGCTGTCGGACATCATAAAGCAACGATCCGAATTTAAGATTTGCAATGGGCATTACATAATTTGCAAAAAGAAATGCAGAAATGCTTATGATTACAGACAAAATAATAAGAGGTTCCATGGCTTTGCGCAATGATATGCCGGCAGCTTTTATTGCCACCAGCTCATAATGTTCACCCATATTGCCAAAAGTCATTAACGACGACAACAGCACAGCAAGCGGCAGGGCAAGTGGAACAAAAGTTGATGATGCGTAAAACATTAGTTTTGCAATTATATACCACTCAAGCCCTTTACCAACCAAATCATCAATATATTTCCATAAAAACTGTAGCAGCAGGATGAATAACGCAATGAAAAAAGTGAATACAAAAGGTCCTAAATAGGATTTAATCATGTATAAGTTTAGTTTTTTCATGTTAGTTATTCAAATATTATTATTGCAAAGATAGTTACAAAATTGAGTACGCCTGTAAAAGATTTCGCTTAATAGCGAGTATTGTATTCCATTTTATAATTACTTGCTCGAAGGCTTGCCAATTATGTTGCCTTGTAATTAGCTGTAAATATGTACATTATTAAAGTAGGAGTAGTAGTAAAAGTGATTTCATTTACGAAATATGCCCAAATACATCATAACTCATTAGAACTATTGTAAAAATCCCTACCTTGCAACAAATTTTAATTTTATTTTGGATTAACAATGAAACGACAGGTTACAATAAAAGACATCGCTGAAAAATTAAGTGTATCACCTTCTACTGTTTCACGCGCATTAAAAGATCATCCTGATATAAGCATAAAAACACGAAATGCTGTAAAAGAACTGGCAAATCTACTGGGATATAAACCAAATTTAATAGCCTTAAACCTTAAAAATAGTAGCACAAACACTATTGGTTTGTTAGTTCCTGAAATTGAACATCATTTTTTTTCAACTATCATAAACGGGGTAGAAGAAGTTGCCTATCAAAATAACTATAATGTGCTAATTGTACAATCAAACGAATCATATTTACGTGAAGTTTTAAGTACGCAAACTTTGATAGGAAACAGGGTTGATGGTATGCTTGCTTCGTTTTCAAAAGAAACTAAAGACTTTTCTCATTTTCAGCAATTAATAGATAACGAAATACCGATTGTTTTTTATGATAGAGCGGTCGATAATTTACATGCTGATGTTGTTGTTGTTGACGACTATTCAGGTGCATATAATGCCGTTAACCACCTGATTAACAGAGGGTGTAAAAGAATAGCATTTTATTCGGCTCCGCAACATCTGCTTCTCGGAAAGGATAGGCTTCAAGGATATATTGATGCACTTGAAAATCACAATATTAAATACGATAAAAATCTGGTGTATTCGTGTGATACATTTGAATCAGCAAAGAAGATATCTCAAAGTATTCTTAAAAAAGTTGACAGACCTGATGGTATATTTGCAGTAAATGATTTAACCGCAGTGGGAATAATAAAAGTTGCAAAATATCTTGGGATAAAAGTCCCTGAAGAATTGAAAATTGTTGGTTTTGAAAATAGCAAAAGTGCAACAATTTGTGACCCCGAGCTTACTTCTGTTGATCAGTTTGGATATAATTTGGGCAAAAAAGCAATGTCAATACTTTTGGATAGGATAAAAAATGGTAATCCTGATTACAAAGCCATTAAACACGTCATCAAAACAAAATTAATTGTACGCGAATCAAGTTAGAATTGCATGTGAATGGGTAATGCAATAGCTCATTTATTATTTACTACGCTCAAAATCCGCAATCGTTTGTTATTAAAAATTATTGGCAAAAGCTAACCACATAGACTTTCAATAAGTTAAAAAAACTAAATTATTTTATTTAAAATGAATATTTACAAACTAATATCCTATCTTTGTGGTATAAAAATTTCGAATTTCTCTATTTTTTTAACTAAACAATAATATTATGAAAAAATCTACTTTTAAATTTCTTGCCATTGCAATGTTCTTTATGATGGGAATATCAGTAATGGCGCAGCAGTATGACATCACCTTTCAGGTTGATATGACAAATGCTGCTAATTTTAATTCTGCTACCGACAACGTATGGATGTCAGGTAATTTTGCCGGTGCTACCGGATGGGCTGAACCAGGAACTGACAGTACGTATATGCTTGCTCCTCTTGATGTTGGTTCAATGCTATATGCATTAACTGCAACAATTGATTCGGGCGAAGTACAATACAAGTATTTTAAGAGCAATGGTGACACTATTGGCTGGGCAAATGGTGAATGGGACGGAGATCCTAACCGTAAAATTTATATTACAGATAACGCCACAGTTGAAAATGTATGGATGAACAAACCCACAGTTATTATTTTTACTGTAAACATGACTGATGCCGATCCTTTTGACCCTACAACTGATGATGTTTATATTTCTGGAAATTTTGTTTCTCCTGACTGGACGGAACCAGGAACATTTGCTCCTTTCAAAATGAATCCAGTTGAAGATAGTGCAATGTACTATAGATTAAGTTACACGCTATATGATGGAAGTTATGAATTCAAATACTTTAGAGTAATTAATAATGAACATAGTTGGAGTTATGGTGAATGGGATGCTGGTGATAACCGCACTCTAACTGTAGACACAACGACTATTGCAAAAATAAATGATGTATGGGGTGATATAAATGCAGGCATCTTTAACGATCCAAATATTTTTACTTACAACATGTATCCAAACCCAGTACTTACAGTGCTTACCATCGGTAATGCCTCTGATGTAAATCAGGTAAATGTATATGATGTTACAGGTAAGTTGGTAAGATCGATGCAATCACAATCAGTTCAAAAAGTAACAATTGATGTAACTGACCTACAAGCAGGTGTTTACATTATTAATGTTAGTAACGATAAAGGAATTCAAACATCTAAATTCGTTAAAAACTAGTTTTAAACAAACTTACAAAAAAGCCGACTTGCAATAAGCAAGCTGGCTTTTTTTTGATTGATATTTGCTAATCCAAATTTAATATCACATTACCAAACAATACTTTTCAACTCCCAACTTGAATTATCAGAAAAGTCTATCTTTATTATGCCATATTCTGTTGAATAGTAACAAAAAACTGGATATGTGCCTAATGGTATTTCACCCTCGTGAACTAACGTGTCTCCAAAAACACTATGATAGATGGTATTATTTACAATAATACTATCATAAAACATCTCATGCATTTTTAGGTTATATTTTGATAAAGGCAGGTTATCTTGAAAATCACAGTCAAAATAAACTCCACTAATTGTAAATTGAATATAAAACCTATAAATTGGGGCTGCATCCATATATAAACCAATTTTACAGGAATCATTTTCAAAATAAATATAATCATTTTCAAAATAATAATAGTCACTACAGTTAACACAATCGAATACCTTATTGATTTTATTTACCCTGGCTCCTCCTAAAACAATAACACTATCGCCATAATTATCAATGTATTTCAAATTTTCAAAGCCTTTAAATGGAATTTGTGAATACATATCCTCTGTAAAAGTATATTCCTCAATCAATTTGCCTCTGCTGCAAGATGAAAAAATTAATAATGATAGTAGCAAGAATAAATATGTTAATAGCTTCATATTATCGATTTTAGTATTTAAAAACCTTTAGATTCGTAACTCCATTAAATGTTCTTATTTTTACAATATACATACCTGAAGCATATTCTGACAAATCAAATTCAAAATATGATTCATTAATATTATTATCGAAATAAACTATATGCTCGGTATAGTCAACAATATATAAAGATAATATCTTTTCATTGCAAGAAAAAGATACTTTAAACAATCCATTTGTAGGATTTGGGAAAACATTATGCAAAGATGACCCATTTTGCATATCAAGACTAGAGGAACTAACTTTAAATCCATCTTCATCAACCTTGTTTACAATATCCTTTGAATCGTTGGCATTTTGAAAACCCCTAGCATCAACCTGACGTCTTATGTTTCTGGAACTAATCGTATGTTCCAATTCTCTTGAATCAATTTCTTGCCAATTTTTCGGAACCTTAGTTTGTTTGCTTGCAACATTAATTTTAGCTGGTATATAGTCTGCGGTAATTGATTCAAATATACCACCATTACATACATCTACGTTAGTTTTTGTAAAATATGGAAGCAAACCCAATGTTGCGTCTATCGTAGCTGACACATAAGATCCGCTATTTGCATGAAATCCAGGTAGGAACTTGATGCTTTCTCCAGAACTATAAATAACACCCCCTCCTTCATTTACTTGATCTTCGGAACTAATAAATATTGCTGCTCTATACTGTTTTGGATGTTCAATTGTATAAGCCCAAAATCCAACATGAGGTTCAGGCTTTTCAATCCACTCAGGATAAGTATCATTTGAAAATAATGAGGCTGTAATATCAATATCATTAAGGTAAACATTATAGTATGCACTATATAACATCATATAATCAAGCATATTATATTCACCCCCTTCCTGCCATTCACCATTTCTATGCCATGGACAAAATAATGACATAGTATGCCATGGTGGTTCTGTATTTAACTCTCCAGGATTATAATCATAATTTATGCTACCACATACGGGTGCTGAATCAAGAAAATCCTGTTCAATAAGAGAAGCAGGCATTTGATTTGTGCCATTGTACCCATGAAGTATTTCTGCGATTATAGGTAAGTGTGGAAAAAGACCAACATCTGGTGGCATACCCTCATATGCTTTTGTATTGTCATACATGTCATAAAGCCAATCATATACATTATTATCACACCAGGGCAAATATCCAGCACCTTCATTAATAATTGTACTAAGTACCATTGTATAATACCCTACATATTTATCAAATCCAGGATAACTTCCAATCAACATATCCCATGTTAGACCTTGTAAAATATCAAATTGTGGCTTATTCTGGTAAGAATATCCCCTTTGCTCATTATTCCCAGTTGTCATTCCAGCTGCTTTTGCTTCTGCCCAGCAAAATGAAAATAATTCAGGAGCACTGCAGCCATCAGGTGTATTATTTGTAATCGGGTTTCTGATTTCCCACCAATAATATAATGGTGCGCTAAGATCAAAATGACGCATTTTTTCGATTATTAGGCTACAAATACTTTCAGCCCTTGACTGAGCATCTAAATCAGAAACGAGTTTTTTTACAAGGTTTAATCCGAGGAACATCATTATACATTGGTCCTGACTATTTACATTAGCTTCTTGCCCATTATTACAATTTTCATAGCCTCCGACAATTACTCTATTATCAAAATTTGAAGAACAACTGCTATCCAAATCATCTCTTAAAAAGAACCCATTTGTACTACCAGCACCAACCAAAAAGCAGTCTTCTGCTTGAGAGTCAAGTCTGTAATAAGTGTCAAAAGCTAAGTTAAGCTCATCTAATGTTTCCTGACAGTCCTCACCATTAGTCTGTAACAAATTATATTCTAGTGCAAGCACAGCTATATAATGTCCAAGCCACCATGTGCCGTCTGCCCATCTAATCATATCTGATGATTCCCATCGATCATTTGTATTCTCAGCTACATGATGTGCACCTTGAATAGTAGCATTACCATTGTAATACATAAACTTATCTTTAAGTCTATGTCGATAGTACCAGTACTTTTCTAAATAGTCTTTGTAATTCTGTCCAACACTTTCTAAAGAAAGAATCAGCATTAATAATATTAATATCTTTTTCATCGTATACCCCCTCTTTCTATTTAAGGGTTTGTG
>CAZGWS010000059.1:0-14893 GCA_964528805.1 uncultured Lentimicrobiaceae bacterium
TAGTTCACCTTGTATTTATAAGTAATTAGTTTAAGCTCTTCATTAGCTTTAACTATTTTTTGTTTCAGTGCATCCTTGTAATGCATTATTTTTTCCATCATAACAGCATCACCAACAGCAATCATTTGGGCTGCCAATATACCGGCATTTAAGGCTCCATTAATGCCTACGGTAGCAACTGGGATACCCGGAGGCATTTGAACAATTGCAAGTAACGCATCAATACCATCTAACGTTGCGCTTATTGGAACACCTATTACCGGAACAACTGTCATTGAGGCTATTACACCTGGTAAATGTGCAGCCATCCCCGCCCCTGCTATAATAACTTTAATTCCTTTTTTTTGTGCATTTGTCGCAAAAAGCTCTACCTCTTTTGGCGTTCTGTGTGCAGAAAGTGCATTCATTTCAAAAGGAATTTCCATATCATTTAAAAATACTGCAGCTTTTTCCATTACCTTTAAATCAGATGTACTTCCCATAATTATACTAACAGTTGCTTTCATGATACCCGATTTTTATTACAAAATATTACAGTACAAAAATAATAAATTTGGGTACTACTTTGTATTTTTAATTATATCTTTGTAAACTTGTAACTTCAACATATTGTGATAACCCATTTTGTATGAATAAGATAAAAATACATGATAAATATTTTGAACCATTCATTGTTTTTGATGAAATAGATAAAGCTACCATCAAATTAGCTGATTCTATAAACAAAGATTTATCAGGAAAGACTCCGATATTCCTTGTTATCCTAAATGGGTCATTTATGTTTGCCGGCGATTTACTCAAAAAGATTGAGTTGTCGTGTGAAGTCTCATTTGTTAAACTATCGTCGTATGTTGGCACTAAAAGTACCGAAAAAGTGAGACAATTAATTGGCTTCGATGAAGATATTAAGGGACGTACAATAATTATTGTTGAAGATATTATTGATTCGGGCATCACAATGGAGAACGTATTGGGACAGCTTGATAGCATGGGAGCTGCTGAAGTACATATCGCAACACTGCTATTTAAGCCAAAAGCTTTTAAAAAATCATATAAAGTTGACTATGTTGGAATTGAAATTCCAAATGATTTTATTGTTGGATATGGACTTGATTACGATAATCAGGGACGAAATCTTAGAGATATTTACAAAATTGTTGAATAAAATTAAAATATTAGCCATATGCTGAACATTGCTTTATTTGGACCCCCGGGTGCGGGGAAAGGAACACAATCAAAAAAATTATTAGATAAGTATAACTTAACATATATCTCTACAGGCGACATGCTTAGATCAGAAATCGCAGAAAACTCTGATCTTGGACTTAAAGCTAAAAGTATTATTGAGTCGGGTGGGTTGGTACCCGATGAACTTGTTGTTGAGATAATTGAGAAGAAAATAACCGAGAACGTAGGAGCCAGAGGTATCCTTTTTGATGGTTTTCCGCGAACCGTCGTTCAAGCTTATATTCTTGATGGGCTTTTACTCAAGTTAAACACCTCACTTGATATGATGATAAGCCTTGATGTACCTAAAAACAAACTCATTGACAGGTTGTTACTAAGAGCTAAAACCTCAAAACGCTCTGATGACACTTTAGATGTGATAAAAACAAGGCTAACTGAATATACAAATAAAACAAAGCCCGTTGCGAAGTATTATTCAGAGCAAAAAAAATACTATAAGTTAAGTGGTGTTGGTGAGATTGATAAAATATTTGACAATATTGTAGATTATGTTGAAAAACACAAGAGTAAGGAATATACCAACATAGTACTATTAGGCAAACCGGGTGTTGGAAAAGGTACGCAGGGTAACTTGCTGGCAAAAAAGCACAATTTGGTTTATATTTCAACAGGTAAACTGCTTAGAAGAGAAATTGCTAATAATACCGCAATTGGCAAAATAGCTGAGCCATACATGACCTTGGGTAAAATTGTACCTGATGAGATACCCATAAAGCTAATTGCAGATCAGATTAAAGAAAACCCCAATGCCAACGGTTTTATTTTTAAGGGATTCCCTAGAACGGTAATTCAGGCATATATTCTTGATGGTTTGCTGCAAAGAGTAAATATGAAAGTGTCAAACATGATTGAACTTAAACTTAGCACTCTTAAAGCTATAAAACGACTTAGTGACAGGGGTAAAGATAATGACAAGGCGAGAACATATGATGTTAGTACTGAGCTAATTGTAAATCGTCTTGAGCAATATAACAACAAAACTGAACCTGTTGTATCTTATTATAAAAAACAGGACATGTACAGTAAAATAAATGCTGACGGTACCGAGGAGGAAGTGTTTAACAGATTGTCTGAAGAAATTGAAGCTACCTTAAGAGAAAACTTCTAAGGTATGTACCAGCACTCGGAGGCTTGATTTATAACTTATAATAAATAACAAAAAAAGAGACTGCCACAATGGTAGTCTCTTTTTTATTATTTGTCCAATCTATATTATGCTTTATAATAGCCTTTTTCCGCAGCTTCTTTAAGAGCAATGATAATACCCTTTTTATTTATGGTACGAATACCATTTGCACTAACCATTAAGGTAATCCACTTACCTGTTTCCGGTACAAAAAACTTTTTAACATGCAAATTAGGCTGAAATTTTCTTTTAGTTTTTGCATGTGAGTGACTAACGTTGTTTCCCGAAATCACTTTTTTACCTGTTATCTGACAAATTCTCGACATCTTTCTGTAGTTTTATCCCTGTTCAAAAAAGGAGTGCAAAATAAGTCATAATTTTTCAATTATTCAAATGATTTTGAAAAATTATTTTTAACAATCCTTTTTACCATAATATATTAATTAATTTAACATTGCAAACAAGCATATACCTGCATCTATTTCACACTAAATTATATATTAACAATTATCTAATCCAACGCATTGATGTTTACTGAATTAGCACAGTACCAACCATTGTATTATTATTTTGTGATATGCGTACATAATATGAACCCTTTTCCCACTTAGAAGTTTGAATCTGCGTTTTTAATCCGGGATTATTAAGTTCAAAGATGAGTTTACCCATTAAGTCAATTACCTGAATTTTATCAATGGTGTTTTCCGACTTAATTGTGAACGATTGTGATGCGGGATTTGGAAACAGACTAATATTATTAGCTAACAATTCGTCAATACCATCTGGGTGTGCCACCTGATTTATAATTATGTCTTGCGATATCCCACCACCCGAAACTGAAACTGTACAGTTACGGTCTGCGGGATCCTGATTTTGGAGATAATTAATGCTGAAGTTGCCTGATAACGATCCGGAATTTGGCGTTACTGTAATCCACTCGCAAGGATTTGTTACAGTCCAGTTGGTATTAGTTGTAACATTTACTTCAAAACTACCATCTTTCCAGTCAACATTCTGCTCATTTGTACTTAAAGTGAGTTCGGCAATCTTAGCAAGCTGCGTAAGGATAAACTCTGCACTTGTTCCGCCACCATCAAAGCTGATTTGGCAATCGCGTATATCGCTAAAGCTCTCATTTTCTGTAAATTGAATATTAACTGCAGTTGTCCCAATTCCTGTATTTGGAGTTACTGTTACCCAATCGCATTGTTCGTTTACAGTCCATTGTACATTTGAGTTTACCTCAATGTCAATATTTGAAGCATCAGAAGCAACAGTTTCGCTCTGCGTATTTGTTGTAATTGACGCCGGAGTGGCTGTTTGAAGCAGTATAAAATCAACAGAAGCTGCATTACCGGCAACAGTAAAAGTACACTCCCTGTCTTCCAAACTTGTATTTTCGTCATAGCTGACAGTTAGCGTAGCATTTCCTTCTCCCAACAGAGGCGTAACTGATAGCCAATCGCAGGTATCACTAACATTCCATGGTGTATTAGAAGTGAGTGAAACATCAAATGATGAAGCCAAATAATCAACAGTTTGAGAAGTAGGATCTAAAGTTAAAACTTCGGCAACACCTGTTTGAACCAGAGTAAAATCTACCGAGCTCGTAGCAGTTGCAAAAGTAATAACACACTCACGCTGAACTCCGGTATTTTCTTCATAACTAATTACAACGTTACCTCCACCTAATCCTCCATCAGGAGTAACTGTTACCCAGCTGCAAGTATCTGATGAAGACCATGCTTTGCTTGCATCAAGAACTACAGAAGTACTTCCCGCATCACTACCAACAGTTATCGTTTGAGGCGTTACTGTGAGTACTTCTTCCATCACATTTATATAATTTGTCATTACTGTTGTATCAGATGCTGTGCTGTTAGTAACAACTAATGTAACATCAAAATTACCGGCGGTATTGTACACTACTGATGGGTTTTGTTCAGTTGATGTTGCCGGATCTCCACCTTCAAAGGTCCATTGCCAAGTAGTAGGGTTTCCAAGCGACTGATCGGTAAAGTTAACAGTACTGCCTACAAAAACGTTTGTTGACGAGGCAGTAAAAGATGCAGTTAATATTTCAGCAAAGTATAGTGAGGCTATTTTTGTTCCTTTAGAACTGGTAGAGTTCATAAACTCGGTTGTGTACCAAAAGGTTTTGTCGTCTAATGGATCTATTGACATGTTTGAATAGTCGCCCCAGCGGTTAGCTCCTGTTTGTGAAACAGTACCATCCTTAATTGTACCTTCTTCAATATCCATGATTCCGGTTGCAGCCATATTTTCGGCAGCCGACTGTCCGCAATAGCGTATGCCCGGATTTAGCGTTGTGCTTGAGATAGAATATCCCAAAGCTATTTCTTTGTTTCCATTCATTGCAATACTTCCCATCCAGCGGCTGTGTTCATCAGGAGCATAGGTTCCTTCTTGTCTTATTTCCCAATCGGAGCCACTTAAATCCAGTTCGTACCACCTAATGCCGGCATGGTCGGTGCCATCTACGTCAACGGTATGATTGCAAACAATACGTTTATCATTACCAAAATTACGGTATTGCACTCTATACATTAATATTTGCGGTATTGCATCAAGCCTCTGACCTGTTCCTTTTTGTCTTATGTTGTCCCATGACGGTCCAAAGTTACTGTCAAATGGTGTTACCGATAGTTGTTGAGTCCTCTCCCAAGTTGAATTTGATGGTGTATCCCAGTCGGTTGTGAGCTGGTATATCCAAAGCTCATCGCCACCACCTCCCCAAGCATCATCGTTAATTGTTACATAAGTTTCGGGTGTGCCGGTAGGCGCAAAATCACCATCACAATCGGCAGGCATTACGCAATGGAATCCACTATTTGGTCTCCAGGGATTATTAAACTGTATTTTTCGGGGAGTAGCTCCACCAATAAGCATCTCCTGACGCTCAAAAACATAGATATCATCTCCCGAAGATGTATTTGTTCCCATGTAATATCCATCTTCCCAAATACCAAACTTCATGTAGTCGGGTAAACCATTCATTACCCACGACCATCTATACCAGTCGCCGGTTGGATCATCGGTAACCGAAACAGCTATCAACATATATGAAGTGCCATAAATTCCTGAAAGTTCAGCGGCAAACCATCTGTTTGCATTATCATCATATAGTAAAATAGGGTCGCCATCGTTATTGTTCGATCCGGGAACACCGGCAAACAATGTGTTTAAGTTTGTGGGTGCAACAACCTGAGTGCCTGTTTTTTCATAAATTGAATATGTAACGTTAACAGTTTGAAAAAAATAATTTATACCCGCAGACCCGTTGCAATCGGGTGGGTATGAGCCTGTAGATTGACCGTTGAAATTTTCAACGATATCGTTTGTGCTGCGTCGTGAACCATTCTTTTTTTGCCATGCCTTATCTGCTCCTTTTGGTAATGCTGTTGAGGCAAACGGGTACGACCTGTTTTGTAACTCCTTGTTCCTAACCTTATGTATTTCCTTATCTTCCAGAGCTTTGAGCTCATCTGGTGTCAAGGCAGGAAAATCTTTTAACGGACCAATCCTGTCAAAATATATTGCTTTATCAACCGAAGTTGGCGATACTTTACCCTGTTGGGCAAAAATCTGCTGTACATTGGTTACTGCAAAAATAACCAAGCAAATGGTAATTAATTTTTTCATTGTTTTTATTTTGTATTAAACTGATGTATCTGCTTGCAATATTACATATTTCTTTGCAATTAAACCGGATTTTAATAACATTAGTAAAAATATTATCATAGCACCGGAAAACATAATTGTGCATCCAAAAATAGTTGTAATTTTGTAAAATTAATTTTTGTTATTATAATTTAATCTAAATAAAAATAGTATGTCAAAGTTCATCACAAATCACGATGTAACAGAAGCGTTAAAAGAAGTGATATTTTTTGCTAAGCAGAACAATATTGTTGACTTAAAGATGGTTGACAACATTGAAATTAAAGGTACTGACATAAAAGTTTCGGTTATTTTTCCAAAACTTGACGATCCCTCTGTTGGTATTGTTTACAATTCAGTTGTAAAAACATTAAAAGATAAATTGGGAGATGATATTACAGTAGATGTTAAACCTATTTCTGAAAAAGATAAGGGTTTTGGTCCGTTAGCCGGAGTAAAAAACATTATTGCTGTTATCGCAGGCAAAGGTGGCGTTGGAAAATCAACTGTTGCCGCAAATCTTGCCATTGCATTGTCCAAATCGGGTAATAAGGTAGGAATACTTGATGCTGATATTATGGGTCCCTCAGTACCTATGATGTTTGATGTTGTTGGGCAGCAACCGGGGGTAATGGATCGCGCAGGAAAGCCAATATTACTTCCTTTAGAAAATTACGGGATTAAGATTCTTTCGTTAGGTTTACTTGTGCAACCCGATCAGGCATTAATGTGGCGTGGCTCAATGATAAATAATGCGTTTAATCAATTAATGACAGACTCTGAATGGGGGGATTTAGATTTTATGGTTATTGATATGCCTCCAGGAACTGGTGACATTCAGCTTACATTAGCACAGTCGTATAATATAAAAGGGGTTGTATTGGTTACTACACCGCAAAAGGTTGCTACTGCCGACGTTAGGCGTGCTGCTATTATGTGTAAACAAAACAAACTCACTATTCCATTATTGGGTATTGTTGAGAACATGTCGTATTTTACCCCTGATGAATTTCCCGACAAGAAATATTATCTTTTTGGACAGGGTGCAACCGAAGAGTTAGCTAACGAATTTAATATTCCGGTACTTGGCAGGATTCCTATTGTTGAGAAAATTGGACAATCCGGTGAAGTTGGATTACCAATTGCGCTGGACGACAACTCAAAAGTAACTGCCGAGTTCATGAAGATTGCTGAGAATGTTCAAAAAGAAGTTGCAAAACTTTAAACTAAAAAAAGATAATTATCATGGCTTATACTAAAGAAGAACTAAACGATAAAGTAAGAAACGTAATTGAACAGGTTAAACCATATTTACAAGCTGACGGTGGTGATATTAATTTTGTTAATATAACAGATGATAATACTGTAAATGTTGAACTAACAGGTGCTTGTGGCACTTGTGCCTTTAGTACTGTTACGCTTAAAAATGGGGTTGAAGCAACATTAAAAAAGGCACTTCCTGAGATTAAAGAAGTTGTTGCAATTAACATGTAGCTCTGTAATAACCAGGAGTAAATAGTCTTTAAGGAGAAGCTTCGTTGGTTAGTCTTTGCAAGAAAACGCCAAATACTGAGTTATTGATTCTTCTCCGAAAAGTAAGAAAGCTAAAAAATAGTCCTGAAAGGAATGAATATGAATAATCGGTTATTCATATTTTATCCTTTTGGGATAATTAATCAATTTTTCGGAATAGACTCAATAATAATAAATTGCATTAATAATTCTACTGCATAACAAATTTCAGGTTACGCTGCAAATACCGGAAGTTATCAAACCTGTGTAATCAAGGTAAAAACAGGCAACTGTCGCCATAGCTTAAAAACCTGAAGTTGTTGTTTAGTGCAAATTCATAAGTGCTTTTCCAATTATTTCCAATTAATGCCGACACCAATAAAAGCAAAGTACTTTTAGGTTGATGAAAGTTAGTTATCAAGCCGGTAGCTATTCTATATTTATATCCCGGAGCTATCATCAGTCGTGTTTCACCCTTTATTTCTCGCAATCCATTTTTTTCTAAGTAATCTATTAAGCCCGACAAAGCTTCTGATGTTGTAAATCCCGGATCAACAACCATTTCGTAAGGATCCCACTGTTCAACAACAAAGTTATCATTGCCATTTTGCAGCTTAACTGCCATCCAATAAAGACTTTCTATTGTTCGCATACTCGTAGTACCAACAGATATTATGTGATTCCCTAGTTTTTGTTTGATGTGCTTTATTGCATTAAGTCCAACAACTACTTTTTCTGTGTGCATCTCATGCTGCGCAATTGTTTGAGACACAACAGGTTTAAATGTACCTGCGCCCACATGCAGAGTGAGTTTTTCGGTCTCAATGCCACAATCAACAAGCTCCTTTATTATTTTTTTTGTAAAGTGTAACCCTGCCGTAGGGGCAGCAACCGAGCCTTCAAAGTGTGCATAAATAGTTTGATATCTTACTGCGTCTTCTTTATTGGATTTTCTGTTAAGATATGGAGGAATTGGAACGAATCCAACGTTATTTATTATATCTAAAAACGCCAGCTCATGAGTATCCCAACTCAGTAAAACCAAGAAACCATCAGATAATTGTTCAACTTTATCAGCATACAAATTAACTACTTTATTATTTTGTTTAAATTCCAGATGCAAGGCTCCGGTTTTCCATCTTTTAGCATTTCCGATGAGGCATTTCCAAATAACAGGTGATTTTTGCTGATACGCAAGTTGAAAATCATTAACAGGTTTCACAGGCTCTAAACAAAAAATCTCTATTACAGCTCCGGTACTTTTTTTAAACAGCAACCTTGCTTTTACAACCTTAGTTTCATTAAAAACCAATAGAGAATTTTTTGGTAGCAACCGTGGCAGTTCAGCAAATTTCCTTTCTTCAACATTTACACCTTTTTGAAAAAGCAACTTCGACATATCTCTTTCTTTCAAAGGAAACTTTGCAATTTTTTCGTCAGGTAGAGGGTAATTATAGTCGTCGATTTTTATTGTTCCGGGTGTTATCATGTTAATGATTATTGATGAACTTAATAATTTAAATGACGCAAAAATAAGTCATAACTACAATTTTTTGAATATCCATCCTTTATCTAAAAAATATTTTAAAAACAGAGGTAATGTGGTAAGCATGTTGTTAGCAGCTTTTAAGCTATCGTGAAAAACGATAATAGATCCCGGACTTACTTTATTTATCGAATTATGGAAGCATTGTTTGGTACTAATTTTTTTGTCGAAATCATAAGTAAGTACTGTCCACATTACTATAGAGAATTTTTTTTTCAAGACCTTAATTTGTGATGGCGTTATACGTCCGTAAGGCGGACGGAACAGGTTTGAATGGATAAGAGTACCGGCTTTTTCAATATTATCAAAATATTCGGAGTTAGATGTATTCCAACCATTTAGATGATTGTAAGTATGATTTCCTACAGCATGCCCCCTACTTGTTATAAGGTTAAAAGTTTTGGGATATTTCTTAACATTTTCGCCAACACAAAAAAATGTTGCTTGTACACCAAATTCGTCTAATATCTTCAATACTTTTGGTGTAATATCCGGATGCGAGCCATCATCAAAAGTGAGATAAACTTCCTTTTTATTCGTTTTTATTTCCCAAACCAAATCAGGAAATAGCTTCTTTATTATTTGTGGAGATTTTACAAACATTCATCTGCAAAAATATAAAAATGAATCAGTAGTGGAGAAACAAGTAACATTTTATTAATTTTGCTACCTAAACTACAAAATTATGAAAAGACTAGTGCTTGTGCGACATGGACAGAGTTTGTGGAATAAAGAAAATAGATTTACCGGCTGGACAGATGTGCCACTTTCGGAAAATGGCATTGCAGAAGCCATTAAAGCGGGGAAAGTACTCAAGCAAGAGAGCTACTCATTTAAGGTTGCCTTTACATCATATCTTACAAGAGCAATAAAAACCCAGTGCCTGATATTGGAGCAGATGGATTTGATGTGGATTAAAGAAATTAAGAGCTGGCGTCTTAACGAGAAGCATTATGGCATGTTGCAAGGTTTAAATAAAATTGAAACTGCTGAAAAATATGGTGCCGAGAAAGTGCATATGTGGCGACGCAGCTTTGACACTCCGCCCATGCCGTTGGATGCTAACGATGAAAGAAATCCTAAATACGACTTAAGATATGCCGATTTAACAGCCGATGAGATTCCGCTCACAGAGTCGCTTAAAGAAGTGATTGAAAGACTTATACCATATTGGGAGACGGAGATAAAACCGGTATTAAGTGATAGCAAAGACCTGTTGATTACGGCTCACGGAAATAGTTTAAGGGCGTTGGTGATGCACTTAAAAAATATGAGTCGTGAAGAAATATTAGCATTTAACATCCCAACAGGCATACCTTACATCTTTGAATTTGATGATGATCTTAATTTTATCAAAGATTATTTTATTGGCAATCCTGATGATATTAAAAAGCTTATGGAGCAGGTTGCTAACCAGGCTAAAGGAAAATAGCATATAGGTAATTACCCTGACAAATGTCTTGAGTGCTAAGTTATTACTATTAATTGAAATAAACACACTATCGAAATGATAAAGAAATGGATAATACCTGATATACATGGTTGTATATTAACGCTTAAGATGCTGATTGAGAAACAAATTATACCTAACAAAAATGATCATCTTATATTTTTAGGTGATTATATTGATCGCGGACCTGATAGCAAGGCTGTGATTGATTACATAATGAAACTTCAGCAAGATGAATACAACGTTACAGCATTAATGGGCAACCACGAAGATTATTGTGTTAGAGCATATGACGAAGGAATTAAACACCGCAGTATTTTAGGTATGCGTGCTAAAACAAAAATTCATCGCGAATGGGAGGCTTATGGCGGCAAAGAAACTCTTGAAAGTTTTGATGTAAACTTGCCTAAAGATATACCGAAGAAGTATATTGAGTGGATGCGTAATCTTAAGTATTACTTACACCTTGATAATTATGTTATTGTACATGCCGGTTTAAATTTCGAGAAAGAAGATCCGTACTCTGATAAGCGTGCCATGATTTGGATAAGAGACTTTACAGTAGATTCGGATAAGATATCTAACAAAAAAGTAATTCATGGTCATGTACCAGTAAACTTAGAGTTTATTGAGCTGTCAATAAACAATCCCGAGTATAAATTTATAGCATTAGATAATGGAATATATTTTAATAACAGGGTAGGATATGGTAATTTAGTTGCCCTTGAACTAACCGAAATGAAATATAAAATCCAATCGCTGATGGATGAGGTAACTTTTAAGCAACTAAGATAATGCACACAAATTAGTTAATGATCAACAATAATCATTTGCTAACTTAAAGTATTCAAATTTAATACTTTGTAATAACATGAACAAGCAGAACGTTACCGGAATAGTACTTGCCGGAGGGGCAAGCAGCCGAATGGGGAGGGACAAAGGCTTGTGTGAGTTCAAGGGAAAGTTACTTGTTAAATATGCTATTGAAGCCTTGCTGCCATTGTGCCACACTATATTAATAAGTAGCAATAATATTAATAATTATAAAGTATTCGGTTATCAAGTTGTAACAGATGAGTATAAAAATATCGGACCAATTGGGGGAATTTACAGTAGTTTAAAAGCGTCAACGACAAAGCATAATTTAATTATTTCGTGCGATACTCCTTTTTTAAATACACAATTGTTATCCTTTGTATTAGCAAATTCAAATAATTTTGATATAGTAGCTCCTGAACATGGCAACGCATTTGTTGAGCCACTTTCTGCATATTACTCATCAAATATAATCAACAAACTTGAAGAATCAATACAACAAAAGGATTATAAATTGATGAACTTTTTTAAAAAGATAAGGTATCAAAACCTTAAAGTTGACTCAATTGTAGGTTACTCAAGTAAGCTGTTTTTAAACCTCAATGCTCCAAACGATTTACTATCGTGTTAAAATGCAATAGTGAAAAAAAATACAAAAAATATTGACAACATTTGGTTAAAAGCGGCGGTTGTTGGCGGCTTGTGGGCATCGTTAGAGATAATAATAGGCAGTTTTTTACACAACACACGGCTGCCAATGGCAGGAACTACACTTGCTTTTGCCGGTACAATTTTATTACTGGGTTATTATCAAATATGGCCCGAGAGGGGGTTGATTATCAGAGCCGGGTTAATAACCGCAATAATGAAATCGGTTTCACCATCGGCAGTTATACTTGGACCTATGACGGGGATTATGCTTGAAGCTGCGTTAATTGAATTAGTAATAATGTTAGTTGGTAATAACATTTTTGGATACATAATTGCCGGCGTATTAAGTATATCAAGTGCCTTACTTCATAAAATAGTAAGCCTGCTAATATACTATGGCTTCGATTTAATTAAAGTGTATTTAAATGTGCTGAACTTTGCATTAAAACAACTAGGAATTGCACAGATGAGCCCAATTGATGTACTATTAATTTTGTTGCTTGTTTATACTGCACTTGGTGTATTAGCAGGCTTACTTGTAAATTATATTGGTAAAAAAGCAATTGCTGACAGGTCAACGCCCAACAATTTTGTATTACATAAAAAAATAAATAACAGAACTGACTTTTTTGCAGTAAGTCCAAATAAAAACCCATCAATTTTCATGCTTGTAATCCACACACTTGCAATTCCCTTTGGGCTGATTTTACTCAACATTCGGGAAACTGTTTTTGGGTTTATTTTTATTGTAGCCTATATCCTATTTTTTGGCTATCTGTATCGCTATGCCTTACGGCGATTGCGCAAGCCTGTTTTTTGGACACAACTTATTTTAATTGTACTTCTTTCGGCTTTATTTTGGGATGTGGGCAATAGCAGCCACGGCTGGTTTAGTGTTGAAGGATTTTACGTAGGTTTAGAGATGATGATTAGAGCATTGTTTATTGTTGTTGCATTTTCTTCAGTTAGTGTTGAATTAAAAAATGAAAAAGTACGTAATTTTTTAACAAAAGTTGGTTTTGGGAAATACTATCAGGCTATAGGTCTGTCATTTAGCGCACTACCCTTAATGATATCGCTTTTACCAACATCAAAAGAAATTATTTCACATCCTGTTAGCTCAATGTTATTGCCACTCACCATGGCAGACCAATGGCTTGAACTGTTTAAGGAAAAGAATATAGAATCACCGGCTCACAACGAAGTGTAAATGTTAGCTTCTTACTTTAGTAATTAAAAATACTCCGTGTGTATTTAACACTTTTTGCCAATCTACCCATGTAATATTATTTAGCCAATCGGGATAATCAGAATAGACCTTTTTTATATTATAGTCCTTAATACAACCGGTAAAATTAAACTTACCATAGACTAAAAAACAAGTATCAATTTGCTTTTTGTTAAGGAAGTCAGAAAGTTTATCCTCGCCATTTACGCTGTAGGAGCGGTAATTAGCAGGAGCATAGTATGTTGATTTTAAACCGGCTCTTAGGTGATAGTTCTCGTTTTCAAGACTTATAATAGTACGTTTACCAATATTTATATTATTATATAGGTATTTATAGTTTGCAATAGTTTCATCGGCAGGTTTAAACATAACAACTGCCAACAGAATTAAATTTATCGCTACTGTAAATTTAAATAATACAATATGATATTTCTTTACTCTTCTGTGTTTAAAATACTCCATCGCACCATAAACTGCAATAAAAACAAATAGATAACTTACCGGAAATAGAAATCGCAGTTCCTTGTGTGAGATGAAAAAGTGAATTAGAATAAAAGGAATTATAAGCCATGACAACAAATCGTTTTTAAGTTTATAAACGCCGAACAAAAAAAAGGCAAGCAGAAATATGCTAACAGGAGGTATTGCTTCCAGTAGAAACTCAACAATGTAGTACCACCACGCAGATGTACCATAAGTTGCAGCTTTTCCTTCCATTATGTTTAATTTCAAGTAGTTAATAGCTGTAAGAACAAATTCGTTATAAAATAAATAATCGAGGAAAATGCCTGTTATGATAACTATAGCGAAAGCAGCTATTGGCACAAGAAGTTTTGAAAACGAAATACTATTTTTGAATATAAGCCAACAGCACATTACTATTACCACTATTGCCATCTGATACCTAAACAAAACTGACAGTCCTAAAAATAAGCCCATAACAAACAAGCTTCGGCTACTTTTATTATCCTTAAAGAAAAAATATAATGCAAGCAGCATAGTAATCTCGGCATAATTCTCTGACGAAAAACGCACACTTAAAAATGGGACAAACCAAATAAAAAATGTGCTTATATAAAAAAGTAGAGCCCATTGCTTACCGGGAAAATATTTACTGATAATTATTATGTTTAGTTTAGAAATTACAAACCAAAGTACTACAGCTGTAATTCCCCTGATTATCGCAACAATTGTAAATGGGTTAGTTATATGTATAAAATTTAACGATTTTATAGCCACGTATGCAATCCAAGGTTGTAAGGATGGTCTCATTTTTTCGGCAAACTCCCAAGGCAGATCGTTAATGCCAATATTTCCAAATTTATATTGTGCAAATTCAAATATTTGAAAATACTCATCAGGGTGGAAGAAGCCAATGCTAAAGTATGCTGTTATTAAAAAAATAAGTAGTGCTGAATATTTTATTTTAGTTTGCATTAAAATACAAGTTTGGCTTATAATAATTAAGGTGATGATATTGGCATTACTGTTTTATAATTTAAGTCAAAAGTAGTAGATTTTGCGATACTGTAAACAAAAAGTATGTCATTGTTGGCACCAAGCACCGAAAAATCAAAATACGACAATAGTACTACAAATGAACCTAAAAAGTTAACTTAAAAAAACTAAAACTTG
>CAZGWS010000060.1:0-1249 GCA_964528805.1 uncultured Lentimicrobiaceae bacterium
TTTTTTTTTGCGACAGGGATAGTAGCGGTAGCTTGACGAAATGGCGGCTGATTTTTTTTGTTAATCTGGTGGCTGCTGACAGCGGAAGCACCCGCACAGTTTACAAAAAAACTGCCGCCATGAGACAACTACAAGCGGATAGCCCGCAGTTCGCCCAAATAAATATTAAATGTTTACGTTCTATAATATATAAAAAGGTTACATGTCGTAGTATTTTAGTACTTTTGTCGTGTAAAATAATACAAATTATGAGCAACGCACATTCATTTCATATACCTGTTATGGGGATTGGCTTCACAGTTGATACGCCGTTAAAAGTTAGCAAATTTGGGATAAACTCGGTTATATCGTTGGTTGATGATATCCTTGTTGAGAAGTTAAGGAAGGTATATTGTGAGAAATTTGGATTAACATATAACGAGATTTCGGATAAGATTGATGATTATAGGGCAAAACGGATTACGTCGTACCTTAATTTGATAAATAGCTTGGCTGAGAAGAAGTTTGAGGAGTTGAAAAGAGCAATTATTGAAAAGGGAAATGACGGAAAAGAGTATTTTAATATGCTGCCGGATACATCAACGATAAAGCAGGAATTTTTTAATTTGACAGAAAAATATTTTAACATTGATGAGATTAGGAATTGGTTAAAGGATAACCTACCGATGGGCAGCATTGATGTGAATATTATGACGAAAATTGACAAGGACAATTATGTTAATGGTGAGAAATTACCACCTAAATATAAAGATGCACATGCTGCTTTACGGGGATTTGCGGAAAGTAATTTATCGTCGTCGATAGTACTTTCGGCAGGGATGAGTCCGCGTTTGTACAGCTATATGGAGCAGTTTGACGATTTTTATCCTGATGAAAACGGGGTTACAAAAAAGAAGATAACACTAAAGGTGAGCGATTACAGGTCGGCATTAATACAGGGCAGGTTTTTTGCAAAAAAAGGTTTATGGGTGAGTGAGTACAGGATTGAGTCGGGGCTCAATTGCGGCGGTCATGCTTTTGCTACAGAAGGGCAGTTGCTGGGTCCCATATTAGCTGAGTTTAAAGAACATAGGGGACATTTGCACAAACTTGCAAACGAGGTATTGGTACAGGGTTTAACTTCAAAAAACCGAAAGGTACCAAAAAATGGCATGTCGTTTTTAATTACTGCTCAGGGAGGTGTTGGCACTGCTGAAGAACATCAGTTTTTGCTGGATCATTATGACGTTGATTCAGTTGGCTGGGGAAC
>CAZGWS010000060.1:1349-14821 GCA_964528805.1 uncultured Lentimicrobiaceae bacterium
TTATAACAAGATAACTAATAAATCGTGCCTTTGCGTTGGGCTTGGCACAGCTGCATTGTTGGTAAATAAATTAGATACAAAGGTTGAAGGTGAGGGAGTTTCATTATGTCCCGGACCAAACATGGCATATTTCTCTAAATTAACAAATTTAAAAGAAATGGTTAGCCATATTTATGGCAGAACAAATATAATAAGTAGAAACGACCGACCTAATATGTTTGTAAAAGAGTTGCTGGTTTACATTGATTATATAAAAAATAAAATTGATGAAACGGCGATATCTAGGACAATAAAGGAGGAGAAGTACTTGCTTTCGTTTGTTGATAACTTAAAAGGAGGCATTAATTATTATTCGGAACTATTTAGTGAACTAAAGGATAAGTTTGAAGATACAAAACAAAATATATTAAGAGACTTGAACGACGGCATGAATTCGCTTCAAATGCTAAAACAAGCTATTCTTGACAATTCATTAATAGAAGAACATGTAAGATAATTTTTGAAGTAGATTCAAGGTTGTTGACCCACATACTTAACGTAGTGCAGCATATTTGTAAACCGTTGGCTAAAGTAGAATCCAACAACTACAATATGAATAAATTAATAATATTACTAACTCTAATTGGACTATTCATTATCAAAAAAACAATAGTCAAATTGTCAGAAATATTGACTTAGAATCCGGTGTATCCATTTCGATTTATATACCCCCCCACTACGGATAATCGTACCGCCATCTTATTTTACTGTGTTATTTAGCTTCATTTCCCAAGCTTTTTTAATTTTCATATTATCAGATTATGAGTAATTAGGGTATTTGTAATTAGTTATTATTTTGTTAAATTTGCACTTATATTTATTTAATCTAAGTCTAAATTATGGCAAAAATTGTTATTTTAGGTGCTGGCATTTCGGGACACACAGCATCTGCACTACTAAAAAAGAAACTTGGAAGAAAGCATGAAATTGTTGTTGTAACTCCTAATGCGTATTATCATTGGATTCCGTCAAATATTTGGATTGGAGTTGGCAGGATGACTGTTGACCAGGTACGTTTTAGGTTAGATAAGAGATACAGAAAAGTTGGAATTATATACAAACAGGCAAAAGCGGTGTCGTTTTATCCGGAAGGTGATAAAGATAGCGAGAAAGGTTTTGTAACAATTGAATACACAGGGCAGGATAGAGTGGGAGAGGTTGAAAAAGTTGACTATGATTTTTTGATAAATGCAACAGGTCCGGCGTTAAAATTTGCTGCTACAGAAGGGTTAGGTCCTGAAAACAACACAGTTTCAGTGTGTACATACGACCATGCTGCCCATGCCTGGGAAAAGCTTCAGGTGTGTATTGCTAAGATGGAGAAAGGCGAGAAGCAGAAATTTCTTATTGGTGTTGGGCATCCTGGGGCAACCTGCCAAGGTGCTGCATTTGAGTACATCCTTAATGTAGCATATGAGCTTAAAAAGCGTAAACTTTCGCATTTAGCTGAAATTAAGTGGATTACAAATGAGTTTGAAGTCGGCGATTTTGGTATGGGAGGTGCATATATAAAAAGAGGCGGTTACATTACTTCAACAAAAACATTTGCTGAGTCGTTTTTAAAACAGCGTGATATTACTTGGATAAAGCGTGCCGGAATTAAAAAAGTAGAATCCGGTAAGGTTTATTATGAGTTACTAAATGGTACAATGGGGGAAGAGACTTTTGATTTTGCCATGCTTATTCCAGCATTTTCAGGTCCCGGATTTACTGCTTTCGACAAAAATGGTGATGATATTACTTCAACGTTATTTGCCCCGAATGGGTTTATGAAAGTTGATGCAGATTATACTAAAAAACCATTTGAAGAGTGGAGTGCTGCTGACTGGCCATCGACATATCAAAATCCGAATTACGCAAACATATTTGCAGCAGGCATTGCATTTGCACCGCCGCATTCAATTTCAAAGCCCATGAAGAGCCCTAATGGCACGGCTATATTTCCTGCTCCACCACGAACAGGGATGCCCTCGGGGGTAACAGGTAAAGTAGTTGCCGAGAACATTATAGATTGGATTAAAACCGGAAAGCCTTTGTTAAAGCATAAAGCGTCGATGGCTCGAATGGGAGCTGCCTGTATTATTTCCGCTGGTTACGGAATGTTTAATGGCGCAGCAGCCTCAATGACGGTATCTCCAATTGTTCAGGATTGGGATAAATACCCCGAATATGGTAGAGACCTTAGAAACACTATTGGCGAAGCCGGGCTTGCCGGGCATTGGTTAAAATGGTTTATGCATTATATGTTTCTACACAAAGCTAAGGGTTACCCACTTTGGTGGCTAATACCCGAATAGAATTTAAAAAACTTATCACTTATGAAAGAAGAAATAAAAAGAACAATAGCTTATTCAGAGGAGTCCTATCCTCCAATGCCTACAAAAGCCACCTTATTTTGGAGGAGATGCGTTATTTGGCAGGCATGGAGATGGCTGGTTCTTAACATAAAAATTATGAAAATTGTTGCAGGTGGACACTCTTAATGTTACTAATTGATATAATACACTCTTTATCAGTAGAAATTACTTTTTAGTAACTCCCCTTTTTCGGCTATCGCGTTTAACAGTTTGCATAACGTTGCCCACTTCATCAAGCACGTCATCGCTAATATCATATTTAGGATTCCCATAGAGTAGTGTCATTCCACCTGCTTTATCAAAAACAAATGAATAATTTTTTGTTGCGGCGATGCTTTCGATAGCATTATAAACTTTTTCCTGTATTGGCTGAACCAGTTCTTGACGTTTTTTATACAAGTCGCCTTCTGAGCCAAAGTATTTACGTTGCAAATCTTTAACTTCTTTTTCTTTATCAACTATCTCCTGTTCTCTTTTATGTTTGGTGTCTTCAGGTAATAATACCGACTCTGCTTGATATTTTTGATACATATCACTTACCTTGGCATAGTCTGCTTCAATTTCGTCTTGCCATTTTTTAGATATCTCATCTAATTGATCTTGTGCATCCTGAAACTCAGGAATATTATCAAGAATATATTGAGTATCTACGAAAGCGTATTTTTGAGTTTGCGCATTAGTAGGTGTATTGCCTAATAACAACGCACTAAATATCAGTAAAAAACCAAATTTAACAGCTGTGTTTTTCATGTGTTTATAAACTTTTATGTATATTTATGTTATTTAAGTATTGAAAAAATAAGTTAATATTAAAAATCTGATAATTGTATATAATTTGCTAAATTAAAAAAAGTTATAGAACGTATTATAATAACATCATAAGTAGGGAGAATATTTTATCAACTCAGCAATAATATTTTTAACAGACACAAAGAATCGATGTTAGTATTAAATTGATACAAAAATTAGATAAGAATTAATATGTCCACAGTATTATTGTTTTCAGCAGATCCTAATTTAGCAGTTATTAGTTAATCTAACGATTGGTTGAGCGAGAAGTGGAAATGACTGCCATTGGCATTTGGGATACCGTAAATAGGGTCGAAACCATATGCCCAATCAAGTCCAAGCATACCAAACATAGGTAGAAATACTCTAACACCAACGCCTGCTGAGCGTTTCATATCAAACGGATCGAAGCCCATTGAGCCAAGCCATGAGTTACCGGCTTCAACAAAAGTAAGTGCATAAATAGTAGAGCTTGGATTAAGCGACAGAGGATATCTAAGTTCCAAAGTATAGCGAGTGAATACGGTTCCGCCAATATTTTTACTTTTATAGTAATATGGTGTAATTGATTCGTTTAAGTAACCTCGCATGCTAATAATTTCTCGACCGTCAAAATTATTGGCACCTGATAGTCCGTCGCCTCCAAGGAAGAATCTTTCAAAAGGAGTTACCCCGAGGTCTGAATTATAGTAGCCAAGATAACCAAACCGGAATTTAGTGGCAAGTACGAGTTTGTCCATTAATTCAAAATACCAATATGCTTTAAATTTCCACTTATGGTATTCTATCCATTTATATTTCTCAGTATCGCTGATATTAGAATAATCTTTTTTAGGACCGAGTAACGAATACGGTGGAGTAAGTTCAAGCCCGAGTGAGATCTCTGATCCGCGACGTGGATAAATTGGCTGGTCAATAGAGTTTCTTCCTAAGATAATTTCAAAACTGAGGTTATTATATTTCCCATTTCCATCACCAATGTAAAAAATTGAACCATAATTAGTTAAGTTATAAATTTGAACATTAACACCTTGATATAGAGTGAAGAAGTCATCGGGCCATTTAAGTCGTTTACCGATGCCAACGGTAACTCCATCAATAATAAATGATGACCTTAGCGTATCAAAAGTAGGTAATCCGTTTGAGTAAATTGAGTGATAATAGGAAACTGTAAAGGCATTTGGTTTTCTGCCTCCGAGCCATGGTTCGGTAAACGACACGCTCCAGCTCATATAATCTTTGCCATAAGTTTGGAATCTAAGCGACAGTTTTTGTCCGTCACCCGAAGGTACCGGTTTCCAAGCATCTGCTTTAAAGAAGTTTCGTAGTGAGAAATTATTAAAACTAAGCCCCAAAGTACCTATTATTCTACCATAGCCCCAGCCTCCCGAAAGCTCTATTTGGTCAGCAGATGTTTCTTTTACAACATATTCAATATCAACAGTACCATCAACCGGGTTAGGGTTAATGTTTGGCACAATCGATTCAGGATCAAAATATTTTAAGTTAGCGAGTTCCCGAGTAGTACGAATAACATCTTCACGGCTAAATAACTGACCGGGGCGTGTTCGTATTTCACGAATTACAACATTGTCGTTTGTTTTTGTATTTCCCTTAACGGTTACGTTCCTGATACGTGCTTGCTTACCTTCAAAAATCCTAATTTCCAAATCAATAGAGTCGTTTGCCACATATGTCTCAACAGGAGTTGCGCTAAAAAACAAGTATCCGTTATTCATGTATAGTGAGCTAACATCGAAGCCTGATGGATTGTATTGCAGGTTTGTGTTAAGCAGTTCTAAATTATACACATCGCCGGGTTGAATGCCGAGTACTGTACCCAGAAATCGCGAGGAATAAACCGTATTTCCTATCCATTTAATATTTCGGAAATAATATTTGTTTCCTTCATCAATGGTAATGTCAATTGCTATATTATCTTTATCAACTTTATAAACAGAATCGGAAACAATATGTGCATCACGATAACCTTTTTTGTTATATTTAGCTATAATAGCATCTAAATCGTCATTATATTTTGATTCAATATATTTTGAGCCTTTAAAGATGTTAACTTTAAAATGTTTTTTATAATATGCTATTGCACCGACTTGTATTTTTTTAAACTTAAGTGTAAGTGCATCAGTAGCAACGTTAATAACAAATGGACCAAGACTGTCTAAAGGTGTAAATGATCCTCTTGCCTTGGTTTCTTTCATACTGGCTTTTACGGCGTCAACCGATAAATTGCTTACACCATAAACATTAATTTCTTTTATTTTTACCTTGCTGTTCTTTTTAATATTTATTGTAAGGTTTACGAAATTCTTACTTCGCTTATCTGTCTTATAAGTAATGCCGACTTCGCTATTGAGATAACCTTTATCAGCATAAAATTTAGTGATAATATTTCTGGTTCTATTGATAAGATGATCAGTAACCACATCGCCGCGAGTAAGATTTATTTTTTCTCTAATATCGTCAGCTTCTGTTTTTCTAATGCCCTCAAATGAAAATTTGCTTAGTCGGGGACGTTCGTGTAGTATTATCTTCAGAAAGATTTTATTATCTTTTATATCGGTTGCAACAATACTTATGTTGTCAAATAAACCCTGATCCCACAATTTTCTTATTGCATTGGTGATTGCATCGCCAGGAATTTTAATTCGTTCCCCTACTTGGATATCAGACAGCATGATAATAACGCTTTTATCAAGATATTCAATACCTTCTACCTGAATTCCCCCTACTACATATTCAGTTGGTGTTGCATAACTAATTTGTGATATATCGTTACCAATACTTATTTGAGCAAAAGAAATATTTGCATAAAGTACAAAGCTTATTATTGGTATAATTACTTTTAATATTTTTCTTTTTACAGCACTTAACATAAATTAATCAGCTTTATAATTGGTTACTTGTTAATCCGAATCTGCGTTCTCTGTCTTGATATTCTACAATAGCCTTATACAGCTCTTCTTTACTAAAATCGGGCCACAGTACATCAGTAAAATAAAGCTCAGAATAAGCTATTTGCCATAGCAGATAGTTGCTTATTCTTAGTTCGCCACTAGTTCTTATAAGCAATTCGGGGTCAGGCATATTTGCTGTTGACAGGTAGGTTTCAAAAAGATTTTCATTTATATCTTTTGTGCTAAGTTTGCCAGAAGCCACATTTGATGCAATATTCTTAACTGCGTTAATTATCTCCCATCGCGAGCCATAACTCATAGCAAGTGTTAGGGTCATCCTGTTATTTTGTGATGTTTTTTCTATTGTTTCGATAAGTTTTCGATAATTTTCAGCAGGAAGACTTTTTAAATTACCAATGGCATTTAGCTTGATATTATTTTTATTTAAAGTATCAAGTTCCTTAACAATTGTTTCAACAAATAAAGACATCAGAGCATCTACCTCATCTTTTGGGCGATTCCAATTTTCGGTTGAGAATGTATAAAGAGTAATATATTTAATGCCAATATTTGCCGCTGCTTCAGCAATATCCCTGACGGAATCAACTCCTTTGTGGTGTCCACCAACACGGTCGATGCCATGTTTTAACGCCCATCTTCCATTGCCATCCATTATAATAGCAATGTGTTTAGGTAGTTTATCAGTATCTATTTTATCTTTAAAACTCTTCATCTGTATTTGAAAATATTAATGCCAGCCTACGTTGCGGCATCCTTTTCTGTTAGTTAAATCAAACTTATATGTTATTGTTATCCCTGTAAAGTTATACCAGTCGTTATTTTTGTTATCACCACGTTGCATGTATGCACTGTGTGTTTGTGTAGGATCGGCAAGAACATCAGGGCTTTCGGCATATGTAGTACTTATGTCGTCAATATAGTCGGTAAAAGTTTTGCGCATACTCCATTCAAATGTTAGCCCTAACTTTTCGGTGATGCTGTATTTAAAACCAAAGCCGAAAGGAATGGCGAAACTGTATTTTTTATAGGGATGGCGATTATCGAACCCAACATTCTGCCCCTCGGTACCGGCAGGCTGCAATGCAACGCCACCAAATGATGTGGAGTTAAAAGTAAAATAAGAGATGCCCCCAAAAATAAAAGGTGTAACATAGCTTTTTTTGCTACCTGTAAAATACTCCCAAAAGTTAAACTCGGCAACAAGTGAAAAATCGTTAATCTTTGATTTAAAATTAAGATCTCTGTTAACTGTAGAGCCTCCTGTTGCATCGCTTCCTTTGAGTTTTCCGCGGTAATACGAAAATTTAACTGCCCATCGCGAGTTTATATTATATCTGGCAAGACCACCATAGGCAAACTGGGTTTGGTTGTATGGCAGAGCCGGATTTAGTTCACCAAGATAATACGATGTACCTGCAAAGCCTCCAATCTCAATAGTTTGTGCCTCTAAACCTCGAGAAGCCATGAGTATTAATGCTAGTATTATTAGCTTACCAACAATCTTTATAAATTTATATTTTCCTATTTTTTTTATCATTACAATTTTGAGCGGCAAAAATATCACTTTTTTAGTTATGTTTAGCATGTAATATGGTGTATAAATCAACACATAACTAACTGATTTTTTATAAAATTATTATTTAGTTTCTATTATCGACACCCCACAATAGTTTATCACGGATGGTAGAAAAGAAATCTTTGTTTTTCATTTGAACAAGGTTAACACTAAATTTACATCGTTTAATTACTATTTCATCGTCCTTAGTGATGGTAGAATGCCTTGAGTCCAAGGTCATCATGTATTTTTCATCTCTACCTTCAATTTTTATTTTTATTACACTGGTATCTTGAATAATTATTGGGCGAACAGTAAGGTTGTGAGATGCGATTGGCGCAATAATAAAATTTTTAGAACCTGGTGTTACAATCGGTCCACCCACACTAAGTGAGTATGCCGTTGATCCTGTAGGTGTTGAAACTATTAGACCGTCGCCCCAATATGAGTTTAACAGTATATCATCAACAAAAACGTGAACTACAATAAGAGCAGTATTAGTATTTTTATAAATAGTTAAATCGTTTAGCGCATAATTAACATTACCAAACAACTTTTTTGGTTTAATTAGTTGTAGCAATGTTCTTTTGTCGAGATTGTAGTTTCCTTTGTAAACATTATCAACAGCATCTGCAATTTCATCTTTTGATATGCTTGACAGGAATCCGAGTCTTCCAAGGTTTATTCCCAGTATGGGTATTCCGGAGTTTCTTACAATCGACACTGTGTCGAGGATTGTACCATCGCCACCAATGGAGAATAGGATGTCGATATCTTTTTTAAGATTACTGTTTGTACTGAAAAAGGATGGTTTTTCGCTAAAGTTCACTTTACCACCAATTGCATTATAGTATGGTTCATAAATTAAAATTTGCGAGTTTCTTTTTGTCAACTCATCAATTAATAATTGTATATAATCCTTTTGGCTGTCGGTATAAACTTTACCAAACAATGCTACTTTCATATTAGTAGAATTTTTACGGCAAATGTAGCGTAAAAAGCATAAATATATAATTATTAACTTTTTTTAACGCCGGTTTGCGCTTAAATTCACATTATTAGATTTTGTGAAGATGGGTATATATTGTTACAAATAAAACCTGTTTTTTTTTACGACAGATTACCAGTTATTTAAAATGGTTTGGCGTATTGTATCACATGTTGCGGTATCATGAACTATGCTCCAGTTAAGAGATTTATTTAAAGTGGTTTTATCATCGTTATCGTTAAATAAAACAATCGCTTTGATATTTGGGTATTTTGTTGGCATATTTGTCAAGGCATCTTTAAACCAATCTTCACGTTTGCCTCCCACGCTGAGGCTACTCATTTCGGTAATCATAATTGGTTTTTTATACATGTCTAACCAAACATAGTAATTCCCAACGATATTACCAAACGACCACCACTTTGACCACGATGCTACTGTTCCATAATTAAGGGCGCCAACACCAATCCAATCAACATATTCATCGCCTGGGTAATATTCTCCATAGCGCAAATAGGCTGGCTGAGGAGCCCAAATCCAAACTACATTTTTAGCACCGTTTTTATTAAAAATATTTACAATATGACGCCATGCTGCAACAAAATCTTTCGATTCGTTATTTTGTGGCCCCCACGGGTAACGATATGGGTCGTTCATTTCATGACCCAATCGTATGAAGATATTTTCACCAAATTCTTTTACATCTTTAGCCCACGATTCGATATAAAAATCATAATCGCCACGAGCTACGGCAGCCATTCCATTCTTATTTGGATCAATTACCGGTGGTAAGTTATGTTCCTCCCGATCAAAGTCGTTAAGCCAGGGTTCCCACGTTATAATTGGTGTTGAGCCCAGATTGTAAATAGCTTTTGCGTACAACATAGGAAATTCTTCGCGATGCTTATCGCCCCAAGCTGTATAAATTTGAATTAATGGGAGAGCATTATGTAGCATATCATCAAGTGTGAGTATGTTAGCAAACGATTTTTCATAGCTGTTTTCGTACACTCCCCAAAGTATTGTGTCAGGATGTTTTAACAGATTTATATTTTCCCTGTATTTATTAAACCACTCCAATTTCTTTGTCCGCACCGGCTCTCTTTTGCTTAAGAGGTAATCCTGTTCAATATCAATTACCCTATTTCCCAAATCGTTTAAAGCTCCTGATATTGGACCGTTTGCCTTTCGTCCAAGGAAAATAAAAGTTATAACCACGCCAATGCCTAATAAAATTGCACTGGTTACATAAAAAAAACGTTTAGCTGAGTTTTTCATCTTTTTTTTGTATTAAATTATTAATATCTACATTCATCCACGGTTCTTCGGGCTTAAGGTTTCGTGATTCGAAAGCTGTATAAATTCCACCAATTACCATTATAACAGACACAAAAGCAAAGGCAAACATTCCCCAAACCTTTTGGCTTGTTAAAATTAAGATACCCTCAGAAGCAACGAACAGCCTATCGTAAATTACATAAGCCAAAGTTAAAACAAAAAGAATAACCTGAAAAATTAGGGGTCGAGTGTAGGGACTCAAACCTTTAACTGCTTTTTTTGCCGTTGGAATATATGGTATTTCAGCATTTACAACAGCAAGCATAGCACCTAGAAAAAATACCGGCCAGGTAGCAAATTTTAATACCATTCCTCTCCAGTGAAGACCCCTTTCTGATTGCGGATGGCTTAACCATCGTTGAACATAAAGGTAAACTGTTACCGCAATTATTATTATTGGAGTTCCATTAATTAAAAATTCTCCAAAGTCCATATTTGCCGGTAGTAATCCTCCCCAAAAATATAAAAATGGAATGCTGACATAAATAAAGGTAGTTACACCTACAAGGTAATATGTAGAAATAGCGAGGTAGGATATTCGTTGCCACCATGTTAGGGATTTTGATAATCGGGGTAATTCGCTAAATAGAACTTCAAAAACGCCTCTCGACCACTTAAGCTGTTGTTTGCAAAATGATCCAAAGTCTTCAGGGACAAGCCCTCTGCTTACCACCACCGGGTTAAAAACCGATTTCCAGCCGGCGGCGTGTAATCTAATAGACGTAATAAGGTCTTCTGCCAAACCTATTCCATGACCTCCAATAGATTCAAGGGCTTTTTTACGGAAGGTGCAGTTGGCTCCAATTGCAACACTTGTTCCATAGCCATACATACCCATCATGGTTGGTCCGTAAAAAGTATATGTTTGTTCGGCGGCACCACGAGCTGTAAACGATCGATATTGATTGTAATATGCCTGCGATACCTGTACAAAACCAATCTTCTCATCTTTAAAAAAGCCAAGCACTTCATCTAAGAAGTTGGGAAAAGGGATGTGGTCAGGATCCATAATCAAAACAAAGTCTTCGTCAATTATCTGTAGTGCTTTATTTACTTTGCCGGCTTTGGCACCGGGCAAACCAACAAGTTCGAGCCAAACGGCACCATTTTCTTCGGCAACCTCTTTAAAACCAGGGTCTTGAGTGTCATCCAGTAAGTATGTTGTATGGGGATAGCTTATATTAGCACATGCTTCAAGCGTTTTTTTGAACATGCTAAGTGGCTCTCCGGGCGAACTTGTAGTAAATATTGCTACCTTTAAACCTTCCTCAGCGTAAACTTTTTTTGGCTTTTTTATTCCGAGATAGTTAACCCAAATTAATATCATACGCAATATGCCGTACCATGTAATTAGCGATAATAAAATAAACAAAGCTAACGAGGCTATGTGGTCTAAACGAAACCACCAATCAAAAAACCGCCCAACGCTTAACAATCCGGCAATAACAATAATTAGAAAAAAAAACCGCCATATATTAGTAACATCTTTTGCCTCCCAAAATTGCCATAAGTTGCTATTATATCTTTTACTGTTTCTCATTACTTTAAGTATATATTAACCCCGGCTTTAAAATTATTACTTGTAAAATAATATGTTGATAAATAAGTATATGAGATATCTAATTCTACCTTGTCAGACAAAGCAGAACGTAGTGATAATCCTAAATCAAGCGGAATATAGTTTTGATTGCTATATCCGGTTACAAGATTTGTCTTGCCCATCTCATCATTATCAAGATACAAATATGGAGCATCAATAGTAGAAAACACACCTACCGAAGCATGACCTGATAATTTTGATTTTGAACCAAAATGGTATATTATATTAGCTAATATAGAATTTGACATTTGGTTAATTGGTGTATAATAAGGATTGTAAACGCCTTCAATATTATCATAATTATTGTTATTAATTATTTGTGAATAACTATTAACACTTGTGAAACGGTCATATTTTGAATTAGAATAGTTAAATGCATATCCAAACGACATGCTAATATTAGAGAATGTCAAAGGGCGACTTAAAAACCACAGGTAATACGAGTTAACATAATTGTCATCGGGGAAGAAATTTGATTGAACACCCACCATTCCATTCCACCCACTTTGTTTTCCTATCAACATATTTAGTGTGTAGTGTGAAATCATAAGCAGGCTGCCGGCACTGCCAACGGTATAGTCGTAGTTTTTACGCTCAGCCTTAATGTTAATTTGAAAAGGCTTTTTAAATTTCTTAATCAGCTCTATAGTGCCTCCCCAATCGGCGTTGCTACCGGTATTCCAGTCAAATTTACTTCCTAATTTTGAATAGTATGCTCCGGCTGATAACCTAACCTGAATATTACTTTTAGGAAAACTAAAGCTATTTGAAAGTAGCAATGATGATATAGAATTGGAAGTTGGAATGTCAGAGTACAGAAGAAAGTTTCCTGAAATACCATAATCCAGCATATTCGACCGATACCGGCTGAATTTCACCTCAGGACCATAAGTGTTCATTGGCTGTTCATCAACTCGGTAACCACCACCAATATATAGTTGTGGAGAAATAATACGATAAACTTCCTGATACAGATGTGCTGTATTTTTATCGTTTGGGTTTATTCTAACAGCCTTTTGCAGATGAGTGTAAGCATCACTAAACTGATGATTGTAATAATATATCTTGCCCAATAATATTTGTGCATTGTCACTGTCAGGATTAGCAGAGGTGTATTCAACTAAAAGTTTCTCAGCTTCTTTATAGTGTTTATAATTAAACAGCATTATTGCATATTCATACTTAACATCCATGTTTTCAGGATGAAAACTTATAGCACTTTTGTACACTTTAGATGCAGAATTAAAATCATGCATCCAGAAAAGAGTTTGGGCATACAAACGTTCAATCCAAATATTACCAGGATATTGCTTCTCAAATGCCCCTAATTTTGCAGCTGCTGCTGAAAAGTCTTTAGCGTCAATAAGCCTTTTGGAATCGTTTATAGTGTTTGTAACTAACGGATTTTGTGCATTTGTCAGGCTAATCATCGAAAACATAATTACCAGTAGAATAATCCATTTAAAATGCCAAGATATTAAACTTGAACGAATCTTAATCATATATTTATTTTGCATTGAGTACTATTGTTGCTTTGATTAAAAGCGACAAATGTAAACAATTTTTACAGATTGGATTGCATTGTAATTATGGCTATTTGTTATTTTGAGATACCGGGAATAATATTTTGGATAAACATATATACCCCGGCAATTTCATTTGTGATGAAAATTAGCCGGAGGTAGATTAATATGAGTAACCCTGTGCAATACGCAGGAGTATAGAATTATCCTATAAAAATAAATGAATAGTACCAAATACTTGCAGATGTAGGTGAAACATCTTTAACACAGACACCTCAAGTAAATATTTTGACCCCAACTGGCGCACATTTGTAATGCGTGCTTTAACTCATTTTAGCTATTCATAG
>CAZGWS010000061.1:0-14466 GCA_964528805.1 uncultured Lentimicrobiaceae bacterium
CCGTAAATAAAATGGATCTTGTTGATTATAGTGAAGATGTTTACAATAAAATTTGCAATGATTATACAGCATTTGTAACTCCTCTTGCAATTCCCGATGTTAGTTTTTTCCCATTATCTGCCCTTAAAGGAGATAATGTTGTTGAACTATCTGACAAGATGCCTTGGTACCACGGCAAAAGCATCCTCGAACATCTTGAGACAATACACATTACAAGCGACAGAAATTTTATTGATTTTAGATACCCTGTTCAGTATGTTGTGCGACCAACGCTCGATTACCGTGGTTTTGCCGGCAACGTGGCATCAGGAGTTATAAAAAAGGGAGACGAAATAATGGTGTTGCCATCACGAAAAAAATCGATTGTAAAAGAAATTGTTACATACGATGGAAGTCTTGATTATGCCTTTCCTCCTCAATCAATAACAATTACTTTAACTGATGAAATTGATGTTTCGAGGGGCGACATGCTGGTGCACCCAAATAACATCCCTAAAGTTGAGAGGCATTTTGAAGCAATGCTTGTATGGATGGATGAGGAACCGATGAACATAAATTCACAATTTATTATCAAGCACTCATCACAAACTACTAAAGCCCGAATTGATACAATTCGTCATCTTATTGATGTTAATACTCTACAAAAATACGATGCAACTACTTTTAATTTAAACGAAATTGGAAGAGTTGTAATAACAGCTGCTAAACCATTATTTTTTGATGCCTACGATAAAAATCGAGAAACAGGCTCATTTATTTTTATTGATTCTGTTACACATAACACTTGTGCCGTTGGCATGATTATAGACAAACTTAGCAGCGACATGTTGCCAAGCAATATAATTAATGTTGACAGAGAAAAAATTGCAAGTGGTGTTGGGCTTATTGCTAAACCCGAGTATGAAAAGAGCTATCAGCAAAAAGGTGTAACAGTTTGGATTACAGGATTACATGGCTGCGGAAAAAATGAGCTTGCCTACACATTACAACGCAATTTGTTTGATATGGGGGCAAAAGTTATGCTTCTTGACGGTAAATCGATTAGGATGGGGTTATCGCGTGAGCTGGATTATTCGCCAACAGACAGGGCAGAACACCTAAGAATGATTGCCCATATTTGTAAGTTGATGAACGATCAAGGCATACTTGTTATCAGTTCATTTGTTTCACCTGATGAAGAGATTAGAAAGCAGGTTAAAAAAATTATTGGCGAGAGTAACTTTAATTTAATTTATCTTGATGCAAGAATTGATTTTTGCAGATCTAATGATGAGTACGGCATTTATGCTAAAGCAGATAATGGTACATTAAAATACATACCCGGTGTTGACATGGAATATCAGCAACCCGTTTTACCATCATTAAAGCTTGATGCTGCCGATAATAATAATAATAATATGGAAAAACTGCTTGGCTATCTTGCCGAAAATAAGATATTTCCTGTGTAATAACATCTCTATCTGGTAATATTATATTTATATTAACGAAAGAAATTATGGCTTTTATCTTTATCTCATATTTTATAACTTTCTTTTTTGTCTTAAAAAAAAATAAAAAGTTGGCATTTTCTTTTTTTGCAATTAGTACAGTATTGAGTATTGCAATGTACTTTTACCATGCAACATCAACGTTAAACTTAAATTTTTAGGATGAATAAAAACGGTTTATATATTGCAAATAGCATTGCAATGCTAATGGTTTCGTCAGCATTAGTGGGGGCGTTGGTTTTTCAATTTGGATTGAACGAAAACCCATGTCCTTTATGTTTACTACAACGAATGGGCATGTTTGGTATAATTTTAGGCTTAAGTTTTAATATTTATTTTGGCTTTAGGAAGGAGCATTTTGCTTTGGTAATTATAGCGGCATTAGTAGGTGTTAGCTTTTCCATAAGGCAAATTTTACTTCATATTTGTCCTGTTCCAGGTGATGCAACCGGTTATGGCACAGCAATTTTAGGGATGCATTTATACTCATGGGGAGTTGTTATTTTTTCGCTTAGTATTATTGGATCTGCTATATTCTTGTTTTTTATAGATGATGAAAAACCGAAACTCAAAAGAATTCCTTTAAACTTTGAGAAAATTGTTTTTTACTTTATGGTTCTTCTTGTATTAATAAATGTTGTTGCCACTTTTTTTGAATGTCACATTGGCCCCTGTTGCGAAAATGGACCATGTCCATAGCAAAACTATTTCCTACCGTAATCTGCAGGAATTTCTCCCCAGAGTTTTGTAGGCCATTTTAGTATTTTTACATTTACCGAATTTGCCTTAAGCCATGCAACGCCATTATCTAAGGCTTTAAATAACTCTGCATTTGATGCCATTCTGGTTAGTTTTGTATTAACACGCTTATTCCTTACCCATGCAATTGCTGTTTTCGAATCGGAGTAAATAGGATATTGTAGCTTATGCTTTTTAAGCCATGCCAACGCCAATACTATTGCCAAAAACTCACCAATATTAACAGTCCCCATATTATACGGACCACGCCTGAAAAGCTCTGTTGCTGTATCGGTAAAAACACCTCTAAACTCCAACGTTCCGGGATTTCCTGCACATGCAGCGTCTACCGAAATGCTATTCAAAATTGGCTTCTCTTTGGTAGTCAACTCTCGTAAATTCTTCTTGCCTTTAAGTTGTGTAATTTCCCAATATGATTTTGAAAGAGCTCTTTTGGCTTCCTCAATATCGGTAAACGACTTATACTGCGCACCTTCAAACCCCATTACCTGCTGTTTACACTCATCCCAACTATTATAAATCCCGGGTCTTATGCCTCGCCAAACTACATAATATTTTTGTTTTGCCTTTTTACTCATCGTTTTATAAACATCTTTATTATTTACAAAGATAAGTAAAAAGAAATATGGAATTGATTATCGCTGATGGAGCGAGCTACAAGGTTATGCAAATAGGGATATAAATTAGTTATTATAATCTGAACGAGCTGCAAGCTCACACAAACAGTGGGTTTTATGCGATTTACGAATATATAAACTTCTTCTTTTTTCCTCCACGTTTTTGTACTGCATTAACTAACCCACTTAGACCGTTTATGCCATTGCGCATATCTGCAACAGATACGTACAAATAATATTTCTGACTTGAACTCAATGTAAACATGCTGCAAAAATACAGCCTCATATATTATTATGAAATATGTGTTTGCTTAGACGGATACAAAGCTCCTGCATTTATAAACGGATTTCTGGGATTCCGTTTTAGTGCTCAAGCCGTACCAGTGAGTTATACTAAGCCGCTATCAGAACTTGTATTTAGAAAATGAATTATTTTTTCTTTGTTTGATGAAGAAAATTATTGCATAGCCGTAGCTACGGAATCATTTTGTGAAGAAAAACAATGAAAAAAGAAACTTTTTATATTACAAATTCTGATAGCGGCTTAGTATAATACCAACAATAACCCCAAATTACCGATATAAATTGTTTCTTTTTCCCTTTCTTTTTGTTAATTGGCTGCAAAATTACAATTTGCAGCTTATCTTTGCTTCGATTCCTAATTTTTATTAGAAAAAGATACGATCGATTATGCTAGCTTACTTTAATTGGCATCTATCATACAGTGAGGCTTTTACTTTATCTGATGTAAAAATCGGTTTGCCAACTATCTCAAAATCTTTATCAAATACATAAATGTAATCGTCATCCCCTTTTAAGCCTTCCCTTGTAGTTGGTTCCAGCCACTTTAGATCTAGAGTTGTTCTGTAAAAATTGATTGTTGGTTCAAATAACCAGTTAATCCCTAATTGTATATTTTCTTTTTTGCCATTGTTACTTATTATATGTTTTTCAAGCTCTGTAAGCATCTGCTTTGTGCTTTGGTCATATCTCCAATCTTTGTATGATGAGATATTGGCATTGGAATAAAAATTCATAATAGTGGGTATTACTAGTATAAAGCAGAAAATGATTGGCGGATATTTAAAACGACATGACAGCAAATAATACATTAAAAATCCAAAATTTAGAATAATGAGAGGGTAAAGGAAAGTTGCAAACCTACCCTTGAAATAATCGTTGTGTAATAAATAATGCTGAACAACTGTTTCCAGAAGTATAATTATAAGAATAAAATTGACAGCAATTAGTCCTTTATTTTGTGTGAAGAATTGTTTGTTTTTTATAAGATAGTTAATCAATACAATAAGAAAGCTTATTACTATTACTGATATTATAAAATAGGTTATTGCATCAACATATATCCCCGAAGTGCCTGTATTATAGCACATTTTATAAACTTGTGATGAAAATGTCTTGAAAAGACTATATCCACCGTAATTTAATTCGTTAGCTTTTACCAATCGTTTAATTGGTATGAAAAGAACTAGGGTTGAAATGAATATGGAAATAATATTAACTTTATTCCGCTTTAGTAAATTTAATTTTTCTCCTGATTGGTTAATTCGTAACTGTGAGTTAATTAACAATATTATGTTGAATGTTACAAGAATTGCCACATAATAGTTTAGGAGTGTAAAATTTGCAAGTACGGCTAATAAAGCCATTATATTAAAGAACCATAGATCACGGCTTCTTCCATTGTTTTCTAAGGATTTTAATAAATAGTAAAGACTCGCAATCAATAATGCAATTGAAAGTCCATAGCCTCTGGCAAGTCCAAAAAAGTCTAACAAATAAGGGTTCAATGCCATTAATATAAATAGAGGTAGCATCAATATTGGTTTCTGCGTTTTAAGTATAAAGAATGTGAATAATAAATAGACAAAAAATGCAATAATATTTGGTAATCTTAAAGTAAATTCTGAAGTGCCAAAAATCAGTTCCGAATATTTTATGAATATGGTATTTAGAATATGGTTATTTGTGTAATTATCTTTAAAACTTAGTATATCCATGAATCTAAGATGCACATAGTTCAGGTAGGTATAACTTTCGTCATGTGTAAATGAAGTAATTGAAGCTTTGTATGCTACAAAAAAAAGTAAAAAAAGACCAATCAGTAAGATTAAGGCATAGAGAAGTCTTTCTGTTAAATTACGATTTAGACATTTCATTTTTAACAATCCCCCATTTTTGTAATCTAAATAAAGTTGATATTTTTAGAACCCCCAACCCATAAACCAAACTATCCTTAATATTTATACTCGAAGCATCATCGAAATATTTAGTGGGGCAGGTGATTTCGGCAATTTCATATCCGGCAAACCATATTTGTGCCAGCATTTGATTGTCGAAGACAAAATTATCGGAGTTTGAATTGTAGCTCACTTTTTCCAGTACCTCACGTGAAAATGCCCTGTATCCGGTGTGGTATTCTGATAACTTGGCATTCATCATAAAATTTTGAAAAAGAGTTAATAATCTGTTGGCTATGTATTTATACCTGGGCATGCCACCTTTTAATGCCCCTTTACCAAGTATTCTTGAGCCTAATACGGCATGATATAATCCATTGGCAATTAGATGAGCCATTGATGGGATTAACTTTGGAGTATATTGATAATCAGGGTGTAGCATAATTACAATATTGGCACCAATTTCAAGTGCTTTATTATAGCACGATTTCTGATTCCCACCATAACCTTTGTTTATTTCGTGAACAACAATGTGTTTTATTCCAAGTTCTTTAGCTATTATAACCGTATTGTCTTTGCTGAGATCATCAACAAGAATCACATCATCAACTATGGAAAAATCAATTTCATTATAAGTAATGTTTAAAGTTTTCTCGGCATTATAGGCGGGAAGTACTACTACTACTTTTTTATTATTTAGCATTAAATGTTTTTTGTAAAAATATAAAAAATACTGAGTACAGGTAGCAATTTAAAAGAAATAGTGAGGATAGAAAGTGAATGTTTTAAAATAATTAACTATTGTTATTTTATTGGCAATAGTTTTTGGATTTCAAGGTTATTACTTATGCAGTACAATCATCGGTAACCCTAACTTGAAAAAGTCGTTCTTAGTAATTTTGTATTTAAATAATGACTTGAAAATATTTAACTTGTGAGAAATAAATGCGACAGTATTAATATTATTGTGATCAACAAAATTTTCCAATGAAACATCTATATTTTTTGTGTCAACTAATGAAAAGTGAATCTTGTTTTCATATAATTCTTGAGAAAACGCTTCTTTCAATTCACTGATTTTTTCGCCATACTACCTTCAAGTATGCCTTTTTTGCCTGTGCCCTGAGTCCCCATTACAATTAGCGTGGCTTCTATATCTTTGCATACACTTGCTATCTCCCAACCAGGATCACCTCCTTCAACCAATGTTTCCACTTTGAAGTTAGATAATAAGTTGTCGGACAGATGTTTCTCAACTTCTCCCTTAAGCTGTCTCATGTTAATTTTGATTTGCCACCTGTTAGTTTTGGCTGGTTTCCGGAAAAGTTAACCAATAAAATAGATTCAGTTATACTTGGTATGCATCCACTACCTGATAGTCCGGAGTTGATTCGAGCAAAAGAGTTAGGGTTGAAAATTTATTCATCCCCTGAGTTTTTATATTATCATTCTAAAAATAAAAAGAGAGTAGTTATCGGTGGTAGTCATGGAAAGACTACTATTACAGCTATTATAATACACATACTTCGCAAGCTAAATTATGATTTTATTTGATAGGATCAAAAATTAAAGATTTTGACGTGATGGTTCGTCTAAGGCATTTTTAAGTGGTGTTACATGGGATCATATTAATGTTTTTCCTACTTATAAGAATTATGTTGAGCAATTTGAAAAGTTCATTTCTTTAATTAATAAAAATGGTATCCTTATTTATTATAAAGATGGTGAGACTCTTGTAAAATTGATATCTGAATTTAGTGATATTGTAACTATTCCATATGGTATTCCAGAATACAGTGTTAAAAATGGTATAAACTATATATTGAATGTGAGCCATGAAATTGAGCTTAGTATTTTCGGTAAGCATAATGTGACGAATATTAATGGCGCCAGACTTATTTGTAATCAGCTTGGAATAAGTAATGAAGAATTTTACGATTCTGTGAATAGTTTCGAGGGTACAGCCAATCGTTTAGAACTTGTTAACAAGAATGGAAATAAGTGGCTTTTTAAGGATTTTGCCCCATGCACCTTCTAAAGTTAGAGCTACAGTTTTAGCTGTTCGTGAACAGTTACCAGATGCAGATTTTGTAGCATGTCTTGAATTACAAACTTTTAGCAGTTTAAATAAAGATTTTATTAACGAATACAAACATACACTTGAACTTCCTGATTATGCCTGTGTTTATTTCAATGAACATATACTGGCAATGAAACGTTTGTCAAATTTATCCAAAGATGATGTATTATCTGCATTTGATGGGTTGGATTTGGAGGTTTTTGTTAATTCACAAGAAATGATCAATTGGCTTAAAAGTGTTAAGAAACAGAATTGATTATCGCTGTTGGAGCAAGCTGCAAGTTTGTGGAAACAGTAGTTTTTCGCTTTTTACATCTTTGCGCTTATTTATTGTGTTTCAACACATAACGTGCGTCTATTTTTAGCATCGAATCCAGCGTAATATTCCGCTTGATGGCTTTTTCATTCACATCATTCAACCATTTTTTATTATTTTTTATTCGGCTGATGACCATCTCGATGGTTTCTGTCTGTGCTTTTTTAGCTTCTACTGTAGGCAAGTCATAGATTGCACGATCATAATCGGGATGAATCAATAGCTGATAAAACTCAGGAGTTGGATGGATCCTGCCAAAAGAATTTAAATAGGCATTTTTTGACATGGCATCCCAATGAATAGCCCCATAATAGTACTGCACATTATAAAATACTCCAAGTAAAACTGAAACAACGAATAACAACTCGGCAATTTTACTAACAAACTTTTTTTGTTTGAACACCCATTGCAAAAACGCAGCCAGAGGTACTGCCATAAACGGATAAATATCTATCAACTCACGTTGCCCCAGGCTACCACCATACCACCAACACCACCATGAGGAAGCAACGTATAAAAAGACCGGTAAGAGTACTACCACTGGTAAAAACCATGATTTCAAACGGGTATAGAGAAAATAAATTCCCAAAAAAGCAAAAAACATCACCGGTGTATATACAAGCCAGCCTTTCCGAAAACTAAATAGCAAATCAACGAAATGGGGATGCATAAAGAAAAAACCCTCATCGCCATATGAATAATAAAGCCAATGACCACTTACTGATTTCCAATAAAATAACTGAGGAAGCAATACAATAAATCCAAAAATGATTAAAATGATAAGATGCCGGTAGTGATTGAGAAAAAGGTGAAGGCGTTTTATAAAATCTTTCCCATTTTTAATGTCATACAAAATGAAAAATAAAGCCATAATCACGTTCACCGGACGAATTAAAGTAAGCAATCCGATAACAAGCCCTAACAGTACCGATCGCCAAAATGTGACCTTTTGGTACCACTTAATTGTCAGCCAAATAAAAAAAGAAGCGAGGAAAAAACTGTAAACATGCGACATGCCAGGCTCAAAAGTGCTATACCAAAACAGATTTGTTCCCAGTCCCAGTGCTAACAGCACAACAGCAACCACTCTATCAGAGAAATAAAAAAGCAATACTTTCGACAAAACCCACAGACCCAAAGCAAGGTAAAACAAAGCAGCCATCATCAAGGCAAAACGATAAGGCGTAGAATACCCACCTGTGTTGTAGCCTAAGGGTTCGGCAAGAGTATTAGCTACAAAGAAAAAAGGGGCATACATCACTGATAAGCCCATAGTCATTTTAAAAACACGTTTACCATTAGACAGTTTCTTTGCCCATAAAACAAAGTGCTTTTCGCCCGAATAATGATCTATAAATTGCAGGCTCAAGTCGTGATAAATGAATGCTGCAGGCAAATAACCATAGTAGCTAATCACATCCCACTCAATCACCTTAGCAGGATCTTGCCATAATTTTTTATTAAAATCAGAGATGAGAGCCACCAGTAAAATTAATGCTATACTTATCGGGACTATTCTTTTTTTCATATTATATGAACCTTACATTTGACGATTTCTAAGTATTTAATTTTGTCAGCCCTGTTTACAGTATATCAGCAAAATTAAAAATAATTAGATTTGCTCAGTATTATTTTTGATTCTGTATCTCAATAGCTCGTTGAGGGTTTATAACACATACTAAATCAAGCACTTACAAGACAAGCGGTAAACAGCTACTATGCTGATAATCAATTCTTTGCGACTTAGCGGCTTTGCGAGAAACAAAAACTACACGAACTATTGTATCTACAACGTTTGATAAAAATGTATATTCTATTTTCAACTAAACATTAATATCAACTGTTCTTTGAGTTCATCAAAATTAGCCCATGCATATATTTGGGTGAAGATAATATTAGTAAAATCTTCGTGCCTAAACTGTCCAAAATACTGTGGAACGAGCTGCAAAATCTCACTAACGGTATCTTTCACTTACGCGGTTTCTTTTATCATTATCTCTCTTCCCAAGATAACTTCATAGCTACACCTCCATTAAATCTAAAACAAAAAAATACGAAAAAGTTTGTATTTAATAAAAAAGATATATCTTTGTTCGCAATTTAACGAACAGATATGAACGAGAAAGAAAAAACGGCTGCACGCCAAAAAAAAGCAGCGAGATATGCAAAAGCTTTGGGACACCCGGTTAGGATGTACGTCATGAACTTGCTGTCTAAGCAAAACTGCTGCTATAGTGGCGATTTGTCAGACGACCTACCCATTGCTAAATCAACTCTGTCACAACACCTTAAGGAGCTCAAAGATGCCGGCTTAATACAGGGCGAAATAGAAGCCCCTCGGATTAGATATTGCATTAATGATAAAAATTGGCAGGAAGCGAAAATGTTGTTTAAAGAGTTTATGAATATATAAAAAAAATTACATATGTGATTCGTTGTTTTGCGAATTACGAACTTTTGAAACATCAACTAAATACAATAACATGGAAATTAAAATATTAGGGACAGGATGCTCAAAGTGTAGAGCCTTAGAGAAAAGCATAATTGAAACAGTGAAGCACATGCAGATAGATGCCGAAGTAACAAAGGTTGAAGACATTGTTGAAATTATGAAGTATGGAGTAATGACTACGCCTGCTTTAGTGGTTAACAATAAAATATTATTGGCTGGTCGTGTGCCATCTGTAAATGAATTAAAAAAATTATTATCTGATAACAGTTAAAGAAATGAGAAAAACATTAAGTATTTTAACACTAATTTTAGCAACAATTTCGGCATCATCATACAGTCAGTGTGCATGCTCGGCAACAAAACACGGAGCAGCAATAAGTGGTGGCACTGAATGTTCTGGCACACCGCAAACTAAAGATGGAATAAAAGTGTATTATTTTCACATGACTCGCAGGTGTGAAACGTGTGTTGCGGTTGAAGATGTTACAAATAAAACCGTAAGTGAAAATTACAAAAATAAGATTCCTTTTCAGAGCGTTAACATTGAAAAAGATGATAAAAATCCATTAATTGCCAAATATAAAATTAGCGGCCAAACCCTGTTAATTATTAAAGGTGATAAAGTTGTTGATTTAACAAATACAGCTTTTTTAAATGCGATGACCACTCCGCACAAGCTATCTGATAAGATTAAAAAAGCCATCGAAACAATATAATACAATGGAATTTTTACAAAGCTTTTTACAAAACTCAAACTTTCCTATTTTAACAGCATTTATTTTAGGACTTATGACAGCAATAAGTCCTTGCCCGTTAGCTACAAACATTACAGCTATAGGATTTTTAAGTCGCGATATTGAAAGCAAACAGAAAGTATTTATTAAGGGTCTTATTTATACTTTGGGGCGCGGAATAACGTATGCAGGTATAGGTCTTATCTTTTTTCTTGGCGCCGACAAATTTCAGGTTTCCGGTTTTATACAGGAGTGGGGCGAAAGAATCCTCGGTCCTCTTCTTGTTGTTATTGGTTTGTTTATGCTTGGTGTACTAAAGCTAACAATCCCCGGCATTGGCAGCCTTACACAAAAAATGGAAAACAAATCTAATTCGGGCTTTTGGGGCGTGCTTTTGCTTGGTATTGTATTTGCCCTTGCATTTTGCCCATATAGCGGTGTGTTATATTTTGGCATGTTAATTCCAATTACAATTAGTAGCGCAAGCGGACTTTACCTGCCTCTTGTATTTGCTTTGGCAACAGGCATCCCGGTTATTGTATTTGCCTGGTTAATAGCATTTAGCGTTGGCTCTATTGGTAGCGTTTACAACAAAATGAAAGTCTTTGAGCTTTGGTTTAGACGGGCTGTTGCTGTATTGTTCATTGTTGTCGGATTATATTACATATCAATTTACTTTTTGTAAATTTTTTAAAAACACGGTTCGTAATTTAACGAACGAATTCTTATTATGAAAGAAAAGATATTAGATATAAACAGAAAATTTAACGGGTGGTTATTTCCATCAATATTACTTCCGTTATGGGTACTTCTGTATTGGAATCTAAAGTGGCTAAGCAATTATATTATCGATATAATTTTTAAAATGCCTGCCGGCGATCATTTAACCGAAACGCTTAGATTTTTCATTTTTGAAGTGCCCAAGGTGATGATGCTTCTTATATTAATAATTTTTGCTGTTGGAATTGTAAGAACATATTTCACCCCCGAGAAAACACGCAAAATTCTTGAAGGCAAATCTCTATTCACCGGAAATATAATGGCATCCTTACTCGGAATCATAACCCCATTTTGTTCTTGCTCTGCAATTCCTCTGTTTTTGGGCTTTGTTGAAGCCGGTGTTCCCCTGGGCGTAACTTTTTCATTTTTAATTGCAGCTCCCATGATTAATGAAGTTGCCGTTATTCTTCTTTTCGGACTTTTTGGATGGAAAGTAGCAGCAATTTACATCGTAACAGGATTGTTAATAGCAATTTTATCAGGATGGCTTATTGGAAAATTTAAGTTAGAGAAATATGTTGCCGATTGGGTGTTTTCGATTAAATCGGGAAATACCGAATTTATGGTAACAAAACCAACATACTACGAAAGAATTGCCAGTGGTTATGAAGCTGTTACAGAAATTATTGGCAAAATATGGATTTATATCGTGGTTGGTATTGCTGTTGGGGCAGGTGCTCATGGTTATGTTCCTGCCGAATATTTAAGCTCATTACTCGGAAATCAAAACTGGTATGGTGTGCCGGTAGCAATTTTAATTGGCGTCCCTCTGTATTCAAATGCCGCAGGAATAATACCCATTGTTAGCGTATTAATCGAAAAAGGCGTATCACTCGGAACTGCCTTGGCTTTTATGATGTCGGTAATTGCACTTTCGTTACCTGAAATAATTATCCTTAAAAAAGTATTGAAATGGCAGCTAATAGCCACTTTCGTGGGAATTGTTGCAACCGGAATAATAATAGTTGGTTACATATTTAATTATGTTGTGTTTTAAAAGAAATTTTTTAATCTGTATTACTATTTTAGTAGTATTTAGTAATTTAAATCTGTTAAATGCCCAGAGTAATAAATTCGATTTTAACGGATTAGAGCCTGTTGTTCAGGTATTTGGAACAACATATTTTAATCTTGAAAATAATAATATTAATTTTGGCATAGGACGTGCACATCTGGGATTTAAGTATAAATTTAATGATAAATGGAGTGCCAAAATTATACTCGACCGTGGACGACCCACCATAATAAATAATATTGTTGTTACTGATTCATTGGGAAATATTTTACCTGTTAATATAGATGTATCTGAGGGTGCATATTATACAATGTTTCTAAAGTATGCTAATTTACAGTGGAAAGTAAACAGCAAATTGCGCATTCAAGCAGGAGCCATACTCGAAAATCACTATATTACTCAGGAAAGATTTTGGGGGCTTCGCTATGTTTCTCAAACATTTCAGGATTTATATTGGCATTTACCAAGTTCCGATTTAGGATTTATTGCGTATTATAAAATTAACACAATTCTTTCCGTTGATGCAGCAATAACAAATGGTGAAGGCCCTCGAATAAATCAGGACAGTTTTGGAAAACTAAAATATGCCATTGGATTAGATATAAACGCATTAACTAACTTACAAACCAGATTGTATTATCATAACCGTCAGTCGGGGCAGATAGGAGCTAAAACCGAGCAGATGTTTTCGGCTTTCGCCGGTTATAAAATAACAGATGACTTTAAATTAGGTGCTGAATATAACTATATGTTGAATTTAAATAATTTTCAAGATCTGGAAAGTTATGGGTATTCGGTTTTCACAGTTTATTCTTTAAAGGAAAACATAGATCTATTCCTCCGCTTCGATCACCTTATGTTTATTAAGCCAGCTAATATTATATCGGATTTATATAATAATAAAAACTCAATAATAGCAGGGCTATCATATTCACCAATCAATAAAATAAATTTATCATTAAATTATCATGCTATGTTTCAAGAAAGTAAAAATACTAATTTGCTTAAATTAAGTATGGAATTTAAATTATAATTATGCTAAAAAAGATAATGTTAATAGTCGCTTTAGCCCTTATGGCAGGACTCCTAATATTGGGCTTTGTACTAAAAGATAGCATGAACGCTTATGTTTCAAAAATGATGAAAGAGCAGGTTTCGGCAACAACTGCACAAACTGAATCTCAAAAAATTAATTCTCTCTATAATTATAGTGCGAATAAAAAAGATTATAAGCTAACATTTTTAGAATTTGGGGCGTTAGGTTGCTCTGCTTGTAAGCAGATGGAAAAAGTAATGAAAGAAATTAAAGAAAAATATCCCAATGTGGTAAATGTAGCTTTTTATAATATTCTTATTCCTAAAAATCAAAACTTAATGAAATATTATGGGGTATCAGCAATTCCAACGCAAATTTTACTTGATAATAAAGGTATTGAATACTTTAGACATACCGGTTACTTTTCTGCTAATGAATTAAGTAATAAATTTAATGATGTAAAGTAACACGAAGAAATAACTCTAATAAAATAACAATGTTCAAATACGAAATAATAGCTAACGCAGCAGCGGCCAAAGAAGCCACCATAATTGCCAACAAATCAAAAATAAACTTTGATGCATCAAGTGGAAGAGACGACATATTACCCAATCCGGCAGAATTATTACTTGCCTCAATGGCGGCATGCATATTAAAAAATATACAGCGATATTCTGAAATGCTTCATATTACATACCCCAACGCTGAAGTAACCGGAACAATGGGTTTAATAAAATAATTAATTTAATTTAAAATTTAAAACTATGAATACAATAAAATTAAAACAATTTTCAATGCTCTTAATGGTGATGTTAGGTTTTGTACTAAGTGCTTGTACGCAGAATGCACCTGAAAACAATAATCAGGCAAAAAAAGTAATTAACAAGGACAACAATTATAAAATTACTTTTATCGAGTTGGGTCTGTAAGATGCATTCCTTGTAAAAAAATGCAACCTATAATGAAGTCTATTGAAAAACAATATGGCAATG
>CAZGWS010000062.1:0-12066 GCA_964528805.1 uncultured Lentimicrobiaceae bacterium
ATTAAGCTCTGCCTTTATGGTGGAGCTTTTTTTTTGCCATTTTAATACCTAATATCTTGAAGTGTAATATCTCAAGCTAATAATATCCCTACGTGAAACCTTCGCTATTCCTTTTTATTTTTACTACAGTTTAGTTTTTTTAATATTTTTTTAATATTTTTTAACACAATCTAAAGAAAAGCTGTAAATTGGCGTTCTAAAAAATTGAATTAATAATTCTGAGAACAATAAAGTTGTAAAGTATGAAACGAAAAAAATTACCTTTTAGCTTAGCATTGATTACCATTATCTTAGGGGGAGTATTGTTAAGCTTCACTACAAAATATGGTGAATTGAAACACTCTCAATTAAAGACTGATAATGAGGTAGTGGTAACAGATGTTGGACATTCAATGGCTTATCTTACCTCAATTCGTAATAATCAAATAACCGGTGATATTCCTCAGGGCTCTTTAAAAAGATTAAAAAGTCAATTATCTGAGTTTAATAATAAGCGCTCTAGTGCAGATATGGCTTGGCGACAATTAGGTCCGGATAATCTCGGAGGTAGAACCAGAGCAATTATCTTTGATAACCAAGATCAGAGTTCTAAAACAATTTTTGCCGCCGGTGTTACAGGCGGTATTTGGAAATCAGAAAATTTTGGTATTAGTTGGTATAAGACAGGTGGTGCTAATTTTAATCTTAATGTTTCATGCATGAAGCAGGATGTCAATGGTAATATATATGTTGGTACCGGCGAAAGTTTTGCAGCTGAAAAGTTTTCCGCATTACAAGAAATGGGATATAATGGTGGTTTTATGGGTGAGGGAATTTATAAATCTACTGATGGAAATAGCTTTTCACTCATCCCTTCAACTGCACCACAATTTAACGAGGAAAATAGTGATTGGGCATTTATTAACGAACTTGGTGTTGATATGAATAGTGGTCGTGTTTTTGCTGCTACTAACTCAGGCCTAAAGTATTCTGACGATGGAGGTACAACATGGGCAACTGCTCAGGATACTTCCGGATCTGAACTATCAACTAATTCATTTGATGTTCAGGTAGCTTCTGATGGTTCTGTTGTTGCTTGTGTTGATAACCAATGTTATATATCATTAAATGGTGATGCAAATAGCTTTATCAACAGGTCAACCGGCGACTCAATTAGTTTACCCGCCAATGGTGTAGGAAGAATTGAGTTTGCATTTGCTCCCTCTGATCCAAATATACTGTATGCCAGTATTGCTAATACTCAGGGACGTGTTTATAATATTTATCGTTCAGACAATAAGGGTGCTGATTGGAGGATTATCATTCCGGGATCTCCTTCTATCCCTATTTTTTCTATTGCTTTTGAAGGTACTTATCTTGGCCCCGGACAAGGTATATATGATAACACAATAGCTGTTTTTCCAAATGATCCTGATAGAGTTGTTATTGGTGGTGTAGATGCTTGGGAACTTAGAAAAGTTCAGGAAACAGGTTTCTTCTCAAGTAAAAGTATTTCTACATCTTTTATTCCACCGTTTTTACCCGGTTATCTTCCAATGAACCAACATGCTTATGTATTTCAACCTGGTACTGATAACTCATTTTTTGTAGGTTCTGATGGTGGTGTTGCAATTGCTTCAATAAATCAGGGAATTTATTCTTATGAAGGGAGTAATAGGAGTTATTTTACAACGCAGTTTTATAATATTGCACCATCAGGTGCCGAAAATTTTGTACTAGGTGGAGCGCAGGGCATCGGATCTATTTTAATTACAGGACAAGGTAGTGCGCCACAAGAAGGGACAATGATCTTAGGGGGTGATGGTGGAGCATGTGCAATATCACTAATTGATAAAAATGTTGTTGTTGTTAGCTCTCAAGGTGCTAATATACAACGTTCTGAAGATGCTGGGGCTAACTATTCAGCCCAATTTATAAATGATCTTACCTTGGATGATGGCTTTTTTAACACGCCTTTGGCTTTGTGGGAAAGTTTTGATAATCAAAATAGTCGTGATTCTCTTTGGTACTACGCCAAGCATGAAATTCCGGGTGGATCAAGTATCCAAATTCAAAGCAATAATAGCGGACAACCCTTTTATTTTACTACACCTTCTGATGTAACTTTATATCCCGGTGATTCAATTGAAGTAAAAGATGTGGTGTCATCCAGACTATTTATTGCATCATCTCATAAAGTGTACATGACTGCAGAATTACATCAATTTAGCAAAATGCCCGAGTGGTTTGAAATATCAAATGAAACTGTAGGGCTTACCGGCGCACCTCAATGCATATCGTATTCATCTGATGCAAATCATATTTTTGTTGGTACCAGAGATGGAAAATTATTCAGAATTTCAAACCTTGCACTTGCCTATAATTATGATCGTGCTGATGTGCACAGCCCCGAGTGTATTGTTTCAACAAAGGAAATAACAATTAATATCCCCGGTACATCAACACCAATTAGTCAAGTAATTACTTCAATTTCTGTTGATCCTGAAAATCCGTCAAATGTTATGATAACACTTGGTAATTATGGAAATGATTATTACGTGTTGTATAGCACAAATGCGCTTGATGAATTTCCTGCTTTCAATTCTCGACAAGGTAATCTACCCCAAATGCCTGTTTATTCATCCATTATAGAAATGTCAAATAGTGATATGGGAATTGTTGGAACAGAACATGGCATTTTTATTACTGAAAATCTTAACTCCGATTCACCTGTTTGGATGCGTCAAGATAGTTTGATGGGAAGTGTACCTGTTTTTCAATTACAACAGCAAGTAGTTAATAAAACTGCTGACACAGTAATATTTACTAATGGTGGTGAAGTTATAAAAGTTCCATTTCCCGGCACTAATAATTTTGGTATAATCTATGCCGCAACTTATGGTCGTGGTTTATTGCGTTCAAATGCGTTTAGAAAACCTGTTGGTGTTGATGAAATACATGATGGTTATGTTAACAATGGTCTTAATTTGAAGGTTTATCCTAATCCGGTATTGTCATTTGCCACAATTGAATTTGATGCTCTTTCATCGTCTGATGCTAATATATTCGTATATGATCTGTCGGGTAGGAAAATCTTGTCAAAAACGGAAAGTGTTCAAAGAGGTATAAATAAAATTAATTTAGATCTTTCAATCTTAAATAGTGGCTCTTACATTATTCAGGTTGTAATTGGCTCTAATGTTTATGAACAAAAAATCATCACTAATTAAATAAGATAATAATAATAAATTATTCAAATATGAAAACTAATTATTCAATTCTTAGCTTGTTCCTGTTATTGATCTCAATATCTGTTGTTGGTCAAACAAAAATTTATGCACCAAGTCTTCGATCTCCTGAGAACACAGTATCTGACCAAGATCCTAATGTAGTACTTGATTGGGATGCTGTAACAGGAATAACTCTTGACATTACTTACGAGGCACAGATTGCTGGAAACCCTGATTTTACTGATGCTGTAACTTTCCCACGTACGAGTGTTACTGCCGAAACAATGAGCGATCTGCATTTTGGGGGAACCTATTACTGGCGTGTTAGAGCTTATGATTCATTGGATGTTTCCGGTTGGTCGGATACATGGTCGTTCACAGTTGTATGGTCGGTTTCTATGCTAAAACCAAATGATGCTGATGATGGCATATATTCAAATCCAATTATAACATGGCATCAGTTATCCGGAATATCAAGCTATCAGCTGCAAGTTGATACTAGTTATACTTGGAATATTGAACAATCAGGAGTAACTTCAAAAATTAACGACAGCTACTTTGTTGATGATAACAATATGTGGGCAGTTGGTAATGGTGGCTTAATTATTTATAATGATGGATCTGGTTGGGTTAGCGTTACCTCCGGAACTACCAATAATCTAAATAGTGTATTTTTTATTGACAATTCAAATGCATATGCTGTAGGAGATGGTGGCACTGTAGTACACTATGACGGTAGTGTTTGGACTATTGTAGATGTTGGTGTTGAAACTGATTTATTGGGAGTTAGTTTCTCAAGTACTGACAATGGAGTTGTTGTTGGTGATACAGGAGTTATTGTAGTGCAAAATTCAGGTACTTGGGAATACATTGAAACAGGAGATAAAAATGACTTATTTGGTGTTGATATGATAAATTCTTCAAGTATTTGGGCATGTGGTAAAGGTAAAATTGTTATAAATTATAATGGTACTGAATGGGCTGCTAATATAGTTGGAACTAAAGATCACTATGCTATTGCAATGATTGACGAAAATAATGGATGGGTTGTTGGTAAGAGTGGTAAAGTTGATAGATGGGATGGATCATCATGGACAGAAGACACTTATGGCACAACAAAAAATTTATATTCAGTAAGTTTTGCTGGAAATATTGGCGTTGCTGTTGGAGCAAGTGGAACTATGTTAACATTTAATAGCATTTGGAGCAAGGCTACCAAATTAACAAGCGGCGACATAAATGGCGTTATGCTTATGGGAAACAAAGGAGTTGCTGTTGGTGAAGATGGGTTTGTAATACAAAAATCGGGAGCTGGTTTTGATAGCCCAATGTTAGCAACGTATCAAATAAATGCAGACAGTACCGATTTTGCACTAAGTAATTTGCGCTTTGGACAGACCTACTATTATCGTATTAATGCGATTAATGCTACTGATACTTCATTATGGTCAGGTGTTAAGTCGTTTACAACAATTGTTGCACCTACACTCACATCACCGGCAAATTCATCAGTTGCCGGTTTATATGTGCGCTTTCAGTGGCATGAGTATGAGGGCTCAACAAACTATATATTTGAAATTGATGATAATGATAGTTTTGATCAGCCAAGGAGCTTTTCTCCAGACAACGATACACTATGGGTAAACGACTTGATTTTTGGTCAACAATACTTTTGGAGAGTTGCTGCCCAGCATGCTGAGGGTATTTCAACATGGTCTGATGTGTGGAATTTTACTACCGTTAATAGTATTTCACTTATTTCCCCTATTGAAGATGCAACTGAAATTGACTTACGTCCTGCATTTTTTTGGGAGAATATTGCAGGTTCATCAGGATACGAAATTTGGCTTGATATTGATGTTTCATTCTCTAATCCTGTAATGGCTACATCAATAAAACCAACATATCAAAGTCAAGGTTTGTTAGATAAAAATACTATGTATTATTGGAAAGTTAGAGGAAAATCAGGGCCCGATGTTTCTGAGTGGAGTCCAACATGGGCATTCACAACTGAAGGTAGTACCGGAATAAATGAAAGTTTTAATGTTGATGCAGTTAGTATTTATCCAAATCCAAGTAATGGAGATTTTGTTTTGAGTATTGTTAGTTATAATGATAATGACTATAATGTGTCAATAATTGATATTATGGGGAAACTTATTTTTAGTTCTCAGCATAATTGTAAGGTTGGAAACAACAACATATCAATGAGTGTTGATAATTTAATAGGTGGAACCTATAGCATTATTATCAGCGATGGGTTAAAAACGGTTACAAAAAAATTAGTGATTAAATAATAACCACAATCTCTTATATTAAAGGTGTTCTGTTTACGGGGCACCTTTTTTTATGTTAGCTGTGATGTGTATAACTTTTATTTATAAACAGGAAAACGCTCTTCCATATTAAATCAGGCAGAAGATTATTATTTTGTTTAGTAAGAAAATGGGCAAATCAAAAATTAACTAAGTCATATAGTGAAATTTCAATTAGTTTAATAAACATTAAAGCGCTTGCCCATTGAAAAAGTCAGATAGAATGTTGGAAAGAAGACTTGATTGGTATTGTTATACATGATTGTGAGACCACTAGGTAGCACATCAAATGCAGCACCAACTTCGAGTGATTTTATTTTTGTACTCTGTTTTCCATACTCAAAGTTTAAGCCGGTTTTAAAATACAAGCCAGGATGTATTGTTATTTCATTCAGACCTTTAGAAAAAGGGGCTCTACCATAAATAAATGTTGTGGAATGTTTATTGGGGTCATATATCTCAGGTATTATTGATGTTACTTGAAATGTATTTGGGTCGATAATCATAATATATATGTAATATGGTTTGGCAATACCAATTGTAACTCCACCACCGTAAATAAACCTAACTTCAACCCCTTTATTCCCCCAATTTGGTTTTCTGTTAAGCAATTTTTTCCACACTAATCCCGCTCTTAAAAAAAAGGGTTCATTGATTTTGCCATAAACGTATCTTTTGGGATTAATTACATAGGAATTAATCATTTTAACCTGGTTGTACGATTTCATGCTTACAAGCTCAAACTCAAGCATTCTTGTTTTAAAAATCGACAAACGTTTACCTGTTCTATAGTTAACCCCCATACCAAGGTTGTGAAGTACTATACCGTACGTTTTCTGTCTGTTATAAAGTATTTTATTCTCGGTTGTATCTTGAGTTTCTGTGTCAAATTGAGCTAACGCTGAAATGCTGGTTGAAGCCAGCAGGAAAATAAACATTATTCTTATTAGTATTCTCATCATAAATGTATGAGAAATGCTACCGACATGGTAGCAGATTTATTAAAATCAGAAAGATTCCGCAGAAAGAGAAAATTAATATTTACTTTCTTTTTGATATTTATGACTTTCCCCGTATGCAGCGCATTTGTTAGATGACTTACACGAGCTTGCAAAAATAATCATTACTATTACTGCGGATATGAGGATAATAATTTTTTTCATAATTTTACGACTATAATATTTAGTAGTTTACAAAGAAAAGCAGATTTTAAGTAAATAACAAGAATTTTTTACTTTTATTGTTTGAAATTTATAATAGCAACACAATATGTCAGAAAAACAACCTGAAATTGAAGAAAGTTGGCGTGAAGTATTGAAAGATGAATTTGACACCCCATATTTTAGTAATCTTAAATCTTTTCTTATACTGGAGAAAAGTATGTATCATATATGTCCCCATGGCTCACAAATATTTGCTGCATTAAATTATACACCATTACCACGTGTAAAGGCTGTAATATTGGGGCAGGATCCGTACCATGGTGTAGGTCAGGCACATGGTCTAAGCTTTTCTGTCCCTGATGGTGTGCGGATACCACCATCATTGAAAAATATTTTTAAAGAATTATCAGATGATTTGGGTATAAAAGAACCAAAATCAGGCAACCTTGAAAAATGGGCTGAACAAGGTGTTCTTCTATTAAATTCAACTTTAACGGTGCGTAAAGGTAATGCTGGTTCACATCAGGGAAAGGGCTGGGAAGTTTTTACTGATGTGATTATTAAATCTATATCGGAATTGAGGGCGGGTGTTATTTTTTTACTTTGGGGGAAATATGCACAAGATAAAATTAAACTGATTGATACTTCAAAACATTTTATATTAACAGCATCACACCCCTCACCATTTTCTGTTTATCGTGGCTTTTATGGGTGTAAACATTTTTCAAAAGCTAATAAAATATTAACTGATAATGGTCTTGACCCGATAAACTGGGATTTGACAGTTTAATATGCTGTTATCATTATTTTGGTCTGAATTAGTTTATAAAAAAATGCCATGCGATTAATCGCATGGCATTTAAGTAGGGTTAAATTAAAATTCTACTACTTTTTAGCACCAAGTGTTATGTCAACACCAACGGCTGCTGTAAACGTACTTTTTAGGTATGTTTCATTATATGCAATTGATGAATTACCTGTACCTTCATATTTTGTGTATTCGGCTTTATTATAACTTACAAGGTAAGCTCCAAGGTTTACTTTAAAAATATCATTTATTTTATAAGCACCACCTACAGCAACTGTGTTAGTTGAAAGGCTAAAATTTAAATTTGATTGATAATTTTTATTAACTCCTGTTTGTGCACGAAGATACCCCGCACTAACCAAAAATTTATCAGTTACATCATATTCAAGACCAACAGCAAATTCCCAGAAATTTTTGTCAATTTCATTTGGACTGTCTTTAGGGTGTGCCCAACCGGTATTTTTGTCAAGATAAGTGTGATAAGTAAGAGAAAGTTTTAACGGTTTAGTTAATTGGTAATCCATCCCGATGGAAAACATTGCCGGTAAATCAGCATTCGATACCGAATCATTAGGATATAGATATATAGGTGAGCCATCAGGGTTTATACCAATTGCAAAACCTTTACCATCGGGAACACTATTTTTTAAATCCATTTTTGTTTTAAATTCATATCTTAAACCAAAGTTTAGGCGATTATCATAAAATGAAACATCTGCACCAATAATTGGAGTTATTCCGTTGCCAGTCTGGGTGATGTCTCCTTCCTGATCTCCCATTAAACTAGCTCCTGCTTTAAGCTGACCTGCTTGAACTAACAAGCTAGCTGCCATGTTGTCAAGATAAGTGGCCGTCCCGTAATAAGAGCCTTGTGCCTGAGCCATATCCATAGCATCTACTTCTTCTTGTGTGAATCCAAATTGTAGTAAGCCACCCTGAAGCTGGGCACTTTGGGCAGGAGTAAGAACTCCCATAGCAACTGCTTGGTCCCAGGTAAGAGGTCCACCTCCACCAGCTATAATAGGTTGCATTGAATTACCTGCACCGGTAGCTATGTTTGCGCCATCAGTTGCCTGACCGGCTCCTGCTGTAGCCTGTGCTGCTACGCCATTCATAAAGTCGTTTGCAGGAACGTCTCCTGATGCTGTTTTTAATTTAATATCTCTGATATAACCAGTATATGTATTTTTTGCAGTAACATATCTTGCACCGGCGAAAATAGAAACTTGATCGCTAACCTTGTAGCTAATACCAGCCTGAATGCCCCAGTAAACAGAAGTTCCTTTAAATTGCATATTAACCGAATAACCCGTTACTCCCAAATCTGCAAAAGCAGGTACAAGTGACGCAATAGGAACTTCCATGTACGGAACCCCTTTGTCAAATGTAGCGCCGCCACCACCACCAATTGGCATAAAACCAGCAGAAAATACAAATCTACCGGTTTTGTAGGCTAAATATACAGATGGAAATACAGGTGCAGAAACATTTCCCGTATAGGTGTCATTATTTAAATAAGGATAAGACGATGTAATTGTTTGAGTTTGGAAAATGCTCTGGCTTGACAAAGATATGTGAAACCCATCACCAAGTTTTGTTAATCCTGCGGGATTAAAATATACACCATCTATTTCTGTAGTTGCTCCCCTTGACAGCATGCGCGACCAAGCGGCACTCTGATTTGTGTTATGTACTAATCCTCCGGCAAATAATAGGCTGCTCGATAGGAGTGTTCCAACAATAATTAAAGTAAATTTCTTCATATTTTTAATTTGTTAATTAATAAATTAGAGTGCTAATATATGATATTTTTTGGCTGTACACTACCTTTCTCTAAATATTTTTTGTTACTTTGCGAATTAACTATTAAAAAAACAACGATTTTATGAGAAAAATTACGTTACTACTGTTGTCGTTTGCTTTGATTTCGACAGCAGTTTTTGCAGGAGGCTATCAGGTTCGCCTTCAGGGAAATAAACAAAACGGGTTTGGACTTGTTGGAACTGCTTTAAATTGGGGATCAAGTTCTATATTTTATAATCCGGGAGCTTTATCGTTAATGAAAGATAATTTACATTTTGAGATTGGTGCCAGCGGTATATTGAGTAATGTTGCTTTTCAGCAATCTGCAAGTACATATACTGCCCAAACTGATAATCCGTTAGGCACTCCCTTTTATATATATGGTGCGGGTAAAATTAATGAGATGATAACTGTAGGATTAGGTGTTTATACGCCTTTTGGAAGTTCTGCAAAGTGGCAGGACGACTGGTCGGGAAAGTTTCTAATACAGAATATTTCTCTTAAAGCTATTTTTATTCAGCCTACTATTTCGTTTAACTTTAATGATAAGTTTGGTATTGGTGCCGGATATATTTACACAATTGGTGGTGTTGAAATTAACAAGGCATTAAACTATAGCCCTTATTCAACAGTTAACCTTAAAGCTGATGCAAGTGGGATGGGATATAATCTTGGCGTTTTTTATAAACCAACAGAAGTGCTTTCGTTTGGTATTAATTATCGATCAAAAATTGCCATGAAAGTTAATGGGGGTGACGCAACATTTAATGTCCCATCATCATTAAATACACTAATACCTGCCACAAATAAATTCGATACTGAACTTCCTTTACCGGGAAACCTTGATTTTGGAATTGCATACCAAGCTACTGATAAACTGCTAATAGCCCTTGAACTGGATTGGGTAATGTGGAGTACATATGATTCTCTTTCATTTTCTTTTCAAGAAAGTGGTACTTTACTCAACTCAAATAATCCAAGGGAATATAAAGACTCATTTGTTCCACGCATTGGTATTCAGTATAATATGATGGATAATTTTCAACTTAGAGCTGGCGCATATTACGATTCATCACCAACTAATCCTGATTATTTTACCCCTGAGACTGTAAGCTTAAACACTTTCGCATATACACTCGGTCTATCATATTCGCCGATTGAAATGCTTAGCATTGATGTTTCTTTTTTACAATTGTTTGGTGAAAAATCTGATATGCAATACAAACCTGATAATTTCAAAGGAACATATCAAACAATAACATATATACCGGGGTTGGGTGTTAGCTTAAAATTCTAAAAAACTAAACAGATAATTATCATGAAAATTAAATTTATATATTACATAGCTATTTTGGCTTTTCTGGCTTCGTGTAAACCAGATGTTAATGATTTTACTCCTATCAATGGGAGTGCTGATTTTACTTCATTTGTTGCCGTAGGTAATTCGCTCACAGCAGGGTATGCTGATGGTGCACTTTATAAGTCGGGACAAACATATGGTTGGGCTAATATTCTTGCCACACAATTTAAGGCTGTTGGAGGTAACGGGCAATTTAAAATACCGATGATGCCTACCGAAGATGGTGTTGGCGTTTATGGTCCTGTTTTAGTTACAAAGCTCGTGCTTGGTTATAGTGAAGATTGTTTAGGCAATACCTCTATGGGACCTGTAAGGGCTGTCTCAAATCCCGATCAGCTTAAATTACTTGGTGAACTTACTGCTTCAGTAGCAAGTACCGGTCCATTTAATAATCTTGGAGTACCCGGCATTAAAGTTGCACATGTATTTGCACCCGGATTGGGAATATTAAATCCATATTATGGGCGTATGGCAGTAAACCCTTCTTCTGACAAAATTATTGATGAAGTTACAAAGGTTAACCCTACATTTTTTAGTTTTTGGCTTGGTAATAATGATGTGTTGGATTTTGCCACATCAGGTGGTACCAGTGCTATTACTCCTCTTGATGGTGGTATTGGTGTTGGTTTTGCTGCAACGTATGTAGCTGCTGTTAGCACAATTATGGCTTCTGCTGCTAAAGGTGTTTTGGCAAATATTCCGGGAGTTACATCAGCTGCATTTTTTACTACGGTTCCTTATAACGCAATTCCATTGACTGACCAGGCTACTGTTGATTTTATAAATGCTGCTTATGCTCCGTACAATGCTGCGATGGAGGCTATGGGTGAACCATACAGAATAAATTTTGATATTGGTGCTAATGCCATGGTAATTTTTGATGAAACAATGCCTTCACCAATTCCTGATGCTCTTAAGTTTAGGCAAATGACAAGTGAAGAGTTAGTACTTTTGTCTATTCCTCAGGATTCAATAAAATGTGCCCAGTGGGGAAGTGCTAAACCCATTCCTACACAATATATTCTTACAACACCTGAAATTGAGCAAATTAAAACTGCAACAACTGCTTTTAACAATGTTATTAAAGAAGTGGCAGATGCAAATGGCTTGGCTTTTGTTGATATTAATAATATTTTGACAGTAGCAAAAACAAAAGGGTTGACGTTTAATGGTATTACTTTTACAACAGATTTGGTTACCGGTAATTTGTTTTCGCTTGACGGTATTCACTTAACACCACAAGGTAATGCTGTTGTAGCAAATTATTTTATTGATGCAATTAATTCAACATATAATTCCAATATTCCACATTCTGTAGTTAGTAATTTCCCGGCAGTTACTTTTCCGTCAAATTAAATCAATTGCAATGTTGATTATTTACAGTTACTAAAAAAAATGCGTAATAATA
>CAZGWS010000062.1:12166-14298 GCA_964528805.1 uncultured Lentimicrobiaceae bacterium
AAAATTATTTTACCAATCGTAATTACATGAACTCCAAAGTGCTTTCTCCTCTTGTTCGGTAATGTTCACAGCTTCCTCGGGTGTGTATTTTTCAGATGTTTTTTTAAGCATACATGAGCAATAATCAACGGCACTTTGCTTTTCTACACCAGCAGTTTTCATAAACTTCATACAGTTGTTAGTCCATTTAGTCTTCTGATCTTTGCTCCATGTATCTGCTTTCGAATCACTGTTACATGCACTTACAAATAGGAATAATCCAAATGTTACAAATAATACTCTGATAAATTTCATCTTAATCATCTTTAGTTAAATTTTAATAATATTGATATTGTAATTGCCAACAAACTATAGTAAACAATGTGTGTAAATGTACAACTTATTTGTTAATACTCTTAAGCAGCAAAACTATAAATATTTCGGTAATTTTAAATATTTTTGTAATTATAATTATTTGTGTTCATACATCAATAGTTAATTTATTAATTAATAAACGAGATAATGAGAAAGATAGTATTTGCAACCAATAACAAGGATAAGCTTTCTGAAATGCGTAATATTTTCAGAAATAATATTAAATTATTAAGCTTGTCGGATATTGGTTTTAATGAAGAGATACCTGAAACAGGAGAAACACTATCGGAAAATGCTTCACAAAAGTCACATGCTATCTTCAATAAATTTAATATTGATTGCTTTGCAGATGACACGGGGCTCGAAGTTTATGCTCTATGCGGAAGACCTGGTGTTTACTCGGCAAGATATGCCGGTGAAGGATGTTCATACGATGACAATGTTAATAAGCTGCTCGAGGAACTTGCCGGGGTGAAAAATAGAAAAGCTGCTTTTAGTACTGTAATATCACTAATATTAAACGGAGAAGAATACCAGTTTGAGGGACGGATTGAAGGGCAAATAACTGCTGAAAAGTGCGGTAATTCTGGTTTCGGCTACGACCCTGTGTTTCAGCCCGATGGCTTCAATATGACATTTGCCGATATGAAAACAGATATTAAAAATAAGATAAGCCATCGTGCATTGGCAACCTTTAAGCTTACTGACTTTTTAAAAAAGCAGAAACAAAACTAAAGTAGAAACATATTTTCCACAACGGTATTAAACAAATCGGCCATTGTAATTCCCATTGCTTCCACCTGTTTTGGTATAATACTTGCCGGCGACATGCCTGGTACTGCATTAATTTCGATAAAATATATATCGGTTTTATTTATAATAAAATCAACTCTAACAATACTTCTGCAATCAAGTTTACTATATAATAATGAAGAAATATCTTTAATTTTAGCATCATCTTCAACCGAAAGGTTATGTGGAGGTGTTATCTCTCTGGCAAGACCGTCGGTATATTTAGCTTCATAATCAAAAAATTCATTTTTACTTATTATTTCTGTCAGTGGTAGTATAATCAACTTTTTATCCTTCATGAAAAGCCCACAAGCTATTTCTCGCCCGTCAATAAATTCTTCAATTAATATTCTGTTATCAATTTTAAATGCACTTTTAACGGCATCATCAAACTCATCAACTTTAGCTACTTTAGATATCCCCACACTTGACCCACTACGTGCCGGCTTAATAAATAGAGGAAGCCCTAACGTGTTGATTATATCCGACATATCAATAGTATCACCATCTAAATACGAAATTGATTTCGCAATATTTATACCAATAGACTGCACGTAACTATTACATAAGTATTTATTAAACGTTAGTGCTGAAGTGTCGGCATCACACGATGTGTAAGGTATGTTTATCATGTCAAAGTAGCCCAATAACTTACCATCTTCACCGGGGCTGCCATGTATTGCATTAAAAACACCGTCGAAATTAATAAATTTGTCGTTTATATAAAGGCTAAAATCCTCTTTGTTGATGAGATGTCTTCTTTTGAAATTATCTTCAAAATACCAGGCATTTTTTTCAATAGTAATAATGTAGGTGTTGTATTTATTAGCATCAAGATATTGCTTAACCATATTGGCACTTTGAACGGAAATTAAGTGTTCACCGGAAAAACCTCCACAAACAATTGCAATATTTTTCATATTTTACTTATTAACAGGGTACAAATTTAATTTCTTTTTCCGAAAAAATATATAGTAGTGCAGGAT
>CAZGWS010000063.1:0-9430 GCA_964528805.1 uncultured Lentimicrobiaceae bacterium
AATTATTGTAAGAAATGTAGTTTTAGTAGAACTTTGTTTATATTAATCGAAAAGCACACCGGCATGCAATACGAACTGAAAATCAAATTCTGTTAAATTTTACTTATATACTCGTATAAGTCGTCTTCTTGTTTTAGCCCAAGTTTTTTACGAAGTCGGTATCTAGCACTTTTAACACTGGCGGGTTCAACATTAAATACCGACGCTGCTTCTTTGATATTCATATTTAATTTAATTAAAGCACTTAATCGCAAATCGTTGGAACTTAAGGATGGTACCTTTTTCAACAAATTTGCAAAAAAGTCCTTATTTACCTGTTCAAAATACATTTTAAATAGCTCCCAATCTTTTTCTACATTTAGGCTTCGTTTAATTTGTTGTTGTAGCTTTCTAATTTCATTCTTCTGGTCATCATTTACATATTTGCTTACCTTGGTTGTACTATCCCATAGCTCATGCATTAGTTTATTCTTCTGCATCATACTAACAGCATGGGCAGTAAGTTGCCTTGTTTTATACGCCAACTTTGTTTCCAACACTTTTTCATTAGCCTTACTTTTTTCGAGTGCTAATGCAGTAAGTTCACTTTCTTTTTCATGTGTAATCATTTTTTGTCTGTTGAGTATTCTATCTTTACGACGTTTAGAAACAATGGAAAAAATAATAATTAACGAAACGCCAATAACGACAATTATCAAAAACAAATAAAACATCTCTTTTCTATATTGTAGCCTTTCGGTAATTTTAAAGTTTTCAATTTCCTTGTCCTTTAACTCAACTTCATATATTGTTTGTAATTGTGCCAGTTTCTCATTTGTTTCTTGGGATGTGATACTATCTTTTAATTTAATATAACCAAGCAAATTAAGGTAAGCTCCTTTGTAATTATTATCCTCAACATATATTTCAGATAGTTGACGTAATGAGTTTTGTTTATAAGTAGATAGTTGGTGTTCTGATGCAATATCATACATAGCATTTGTATAAAATAATGCACTATCAATTTCATTATTTTCCAGAAAATTATTGGAAATATCTAAATACAATGCAGCCAAATCAATTAAATATCCCTCAGCCTTAAAAATGCTCATGGCATTTGATGAGTATTCAATAAACAATTGGTTATTCCCATTTAATTTTTCATGTTCTGCAAGTAACGAATAAGCAATGGCAATATACCTGTTACTCTCAAGTTTTTTAGCTATTTCAAATGCTTTAATATAATAATAACCACATGAATCATACTCTTTCATTCGCTGAAACTGCATTCCAATATTCATGTATGCACCCATTACTTCTTTCGTATTATTAGTCTCACTACTAATCTTTAAATATTCTTTAAAATACTTTAAAGCTTTATGATAATATGGTTCCTGATATGAGTAAACCAGTCCAATATTATTTAAACTTATGGCAATTAGTTTTTTATTATTAATTTTTTTTGCAATATCAAGTGAAGTAAAATCGTACTCAATAGCTTTTTGATAGTTTCCAAAAATTTCATAAATCATGCCTAACCAATAGTTACTTAAACATAACATAGCTGAATCTCTTGCTACTTCAGGCAGAGTTGCAAATTTGTTTACATATATAAAAGTTGTTTTGGGGTCTCGAAAAATATTTTTTACAATAATACTCTTAAGAGTATCCGCTTGTTCTTTTTCAGTGAGATTCTCCAGTTGCATAAATAGACTATCAGTACTGCTAATACCAGAGGCACTAAATTGTAAAATAAACAATGAAAATAAAATTATAAGTAAATTTCTCATGGTTAAAATTAGGTTAATATTTTCATATCAAAAATAGATACGCTATTTCTTTTACAAATTTATCAATTAACTTATATCTACCTCACTAAATTAGGCACAAAACTTAAACTCAATTTCATAAAATCTATATCATTCTGTTTAACTGCATTTTATATTTTAATTATACTGCATTTGCCTACCTAATATCTACCTAAAATTACCCACATGCCTACCTATTGTCGCCCTAATTAATTTGGTAGTCCCTCATTGTCATCATATTTTTGCCATATCATTTTAACAAATAGAAATGGAAACAGGAATTATCGTGCTTTATGAAAACAATAATCTAATAATTCAATTTGCAAGTATTATTACTACCGGATTCTATAAAGTAGTTAAGAGGAATCATCCGGAGCAAGCTGTGTTTTCAAATAAAATAACAAACACCGATTTTATAAGAGTAGCGATAAATATTGCTCCCGGAAAATATCTGGTACAAATCAATACTGAATTTGAACAAATAACAAAAAGTATAACAATCAATTAATAATGCATAATTATTACATAAAATATTTAAGATAAATCAAAGGTAGGAAATTTGGTTTCACCTCGCCATGATTATGTATTTCAAATAATCAGGCGAGGTTAATAAAATTTAACATCAATAAAACCTAGCAATCATGAAAAAACCAATTTTACTTTTATTAACAACACTATTATATCTTGTGGGAGTATCGCAAGTTGCAATAAATACAAGTGGAGCCACAGCAACAGCTTCTTCAATGCTTGATATAAGTTCATCAACAGCAGGAATACTAATTCCACGCATGCTAACTGCCCAAAAAAATGCCATTGCATCTCCTGCAAATGGATTGTTGGTTTATGATACCGAAACAGATAGCTTTTGGTACTACGATGGTACTAGTTCAGGTTGGAATGAGGTAATAACATCTGCTTCAAGCAGTATTAATAACCTTACTGATGGTAAAAGTAATGGTACAAATGTATTTATTGGCGACAATGCAGGAATCAACACAACTAATTTTGATAACACTGCAGTTGGTATTAGTGCTTTAACAACAAATACGCAAGGTAATGGTAATTCTGCCATTGGATACAATACTTTGTCTCAAACAACTACAGGGTCAGAAAACACGGCAAATGGAGCATATTCATTATATAGTAATACTACCGGAGTTGCTAATACAGCTATTGGTAAAGGTGCTCTTTATAACAATACAACTGGTACTTTTAATACAGTACTGGGTGTTAGAGCTAATTCAAATAATCAAACCGGTTGGAACAATACTATTATTGGGTACGAAGCAGGTAAGAGTACATCATTGCATAATAAAAGTGGTAACATATTCCTTGGGTACAAAGCTGGATTCAACGAAACAGGCTCAAATAAACTTTACATAGAGAACTCAAACTCTTCAACACCACTTATTGGCGGCGATTTCGCAAACGACTCTATTTTTTTAAATGGTATTGTACGCATTTCGGGTGGTTCACCGGGGACAGATAAGATACTTACTTCTGATGCTAATGGTAATGCAACGTGGGAAAACAATGCAGCCGCTTATGATATTAACGGCTTAAGCGATGGCAGAAGCGATGGAAATAGTATATTCTTAGGAGACGGTGCCGGAGTATCTGATGATTTAACTAGTAATCATAATATTGGAATTGGTAAAAACTCATTAAATAGCGTTACAACCGGAAGTGCTAATATTGCAATTGGCAAAAACTCACTAAGTAATTCTACAACTACATTTGCTTCCATTGCCATTGGTGAAGATGCTCTATCAGTCAGTACTGACAAATCAGGACTAGCAATAGGTTATGAAGCACTGAAAAATAATGGAACAGGTGCTACCCTCCCTCAACATTCAAGCACAAATATTGCTATTGGGTTTCAGTCGCTTAAAGCTAATACTATAGGCTACTCAAACATAACACTTGGATCTCAATCACTTATATCAAATACAACGGGTTATCAAAATACAGCAATTGGAGCATCCAGTCTTTATTCAAATATTACAGGTTATCAAAATACAGCGATAGGCTATAGGACTTTAAAATCGAACACCGAAAGTAATAATATTGCCATTGGATCACAAAATATGGAAAACAACACAACAGGGTACTCAAATGTTTCCATTGGGGTCTTATCTCTATATAAATCACAAAGTGGTCATTATAATATAGCAATGGGATATTCCGCATTATACAATAACCTAACAGGGTCAGGAAATATTAGCATTGGAAGTTATTCAGATTTTTATAATCAAAATGGTGATAACAATACAATTATTGGACAAGAAGCGGGTAAAGGAATATCTGCTCATACAAAAAGTGGAAATATTTTCTTAGGTTATAAAGCTGGTTTTAACGAAACCGGTTCTGATAAGCTATACATCGAAAACTCAGATTCGCCCACACCCTTAATTGGTGGCGATTTTTCATCCGATGAAGTTTATTTAAATGGTAAAGTCGGTATAGGTACATCAACCCCTTATACTCAACTAGATGTTACTTTCTCATCACCAATAAATAACACTAATCCCATAGCAATATTTCAAACCTCGGGAGCAGGAATTTCAGCAGCACCAATCAGATTGCAAAACTCTAGTGGAAAAAAATTCAATTTTGGTATTACATCAGACCCGGATAATTCATTTGCCATAGCTTATTCAAACAATATTAGTACGGGAAGTGATTTATTTCGTTTATCATCAACTGGTAACTTAGCCATTGGATCTCATACTGCGCAAGCAAAACTTGATATCGACGGACAAATAAAAATAAGGGGTGGTGTGCCCGGTAATGGTAAAATTCTTACTTCAGATGCCACAGGTAAAGCTACGTGGGAATCAGCTACATGGGCAACAAACATTAATGATTTAACCGATGGAAAAAGCGATACTTATAGTATTTTTATTGGTACTAATGCGGGTCTTAACGATGATGGAAGCAATAACCAAAATACAGGAACAGGAATTGATGCTTTGAAAGCAAATACTTCAGGAACAAACAACACAGCAACCGGATACCTATCTCTTAATCTAACTACAGGATCAAATTATAATAGTGCTTTTGGTTCTAAATCTCTCGAATTTAGTACCGGTGAGCGTAATACTGCCATGGGCTATTTTAGTTTGCACAGTAACACAACAGGGAGTTATAACACAAGTATTGGCTACAGAACCGGATACTCAAACCAAACAGGCGATTACAACACATATTTGGGTTACAATGCAAGAGTAAATAATACAATAGCAAAGTCAAACTCAACTGCCATTGGTAATGATGCTATAATTACAGCATCAAATCAAGTACGAATTGGAAATGCAAGTGTTACTTCAATTGGAGGTTATGCCGATTGGACAAATGTATCTGACAGAAGATTCAAATCCAACATAAGTGAAAATGTAAACGGACTCGATTTCATATTAAAACTACGCCCGGTTACTTACAATTTGGATGTAGAAAAAATAAATGACTTTCTTGGTGTTGAAAATTCAGCAAGTGTAAATAAAGAAAAATCAAATATCCGCCAAAGCGGATTTATTGCTCAGGAAGTTGAACAAGCAGCAAAAGAAATAGGCTATGAATTTAGTGGTGTTGATACACCTGATAATAACTCCGACCATTATGGAATACGATATGCTGAATTTGTGATTCCATTGGTAAAAGCAGTACAGGAACTCGAAGCAAATAGTAAAAGACAAGAATCAGCCATAAACGAACTGAAAGAAGAAAACTTACGACTTCAGGAAATGGTAAAAAGCTTAATAAACACACGAAATAAATAGAACCCAAAATAATACTAATTCACAAATCCAATCAACATGAAAAAAACAACACTAACTATTATTACAATCTTACTAACAGCCTTTAGCGCATACACCCAGGTAGCCATAAATACCGATGGATCATCAGCACATGCATCATCAATACTTCATTTAAAAAGTACTGCAAAAGGAATACTTATCCCTGGCATGAGTACTGCTCAAAAAGCAGCAATATCATCTCCGGCTAACGGACTTATGATATACGACACTGATACTGATAGCTTTTGGTACTACAATAGTTCGTCTGCCGCATGGCAAGAAATCGGAGGTGCCAACCAAATAAATGAGCTTTCAGATGGAAAATATGATGGATCAAGCTTATTTTTAGGATACTTATCAGGCGAAAACGACGATTCCAACAATGGTAATACCGGAGTAGGAATTCGAACACTATATAGCACTACCAGCGGATATAGTAACACAGCTGTAGGCAGATATGCCATGGCAAGCAATACAACAGGATTTTCAAACTCGGCCTTAGGTACCGATGCTTTAAACCAAAACAAAACCGGAGATTATAATACTGCATTTGGTAACATGGCTCTTTATGAGGGTGAAACCGGAAACCATAACACAGCAATAGGAAATTCATCTATGTACTCAAATTTTTCTGGTAATTATAATACATCGGTGGGCTCCGAAGCTATGTATTTTATGGCCACCGGAAATTACAATACAGCAATTGGCTATCGCGCATTAAACAAAATATCAACCGGTGATTATAATACAGCAATAGGTAACCTATCACTTAAAAACACAACAAGTGGCGATCTAAACACAGCCATTGGGCAGTATGCTCTACTAAACAATTCAACAGGATTTAATAATACATCAATGGGTGGATATTCGTTACGAAATAACACAACAGGTAGTAATAATACTGCCATTGGGTACTCAGCACTTTATAATGGTCAAGCTGGATTAAATAACACAGCCATAGGTACTTCTGCCATGTACACAAATATTTCAGGCGATTATAACACCTCGTTGGGATCCGAGGCCATGTATGCCATAACAACGGGCGACAACAATACTACCGTCGGCTATCAATCTATGCATGCAAATACCATTGGTTATAATAATACTGCGGTTGGCAACGAAGCTCTTTGGACAAATTCCGGCGGTGACAATAACGCTGCTCTGGGTCGCAAATCCCTGTACAATGCAACCGGTAATTCAAATACATCCATAGGAAGCTTTGCTATGTATTCAACCACCTCAGGGCAGTACAACGTTTGCGTTGGCGAGTCGGCAGATTACTACAACCAAACCGGCGGAAACAATACAATGATTGGATTCGAAGCAGGTAAAGGCATCAGCACGCACAATAAGTCAGGAAATATATTCATTGGGTATCAGGCAGGTATGAACGAAACTGGTAGCAATAAACTGTATATTCAAAACTCAAGTTCAGCACTACCACTAATTGGAGGCGATTTTACTGCCGATGAAGTTTACATAAACGGAACAATAAAAATTACAGGGGGAACACCGGGTAACGGCAAGGTTCTTACCAGCGATGCCAGCGGAAATGCATCATGGCAAGCACCGGCTGCTATGGCGCCTATCCAGTTAATCATTAATGAATTACAAGCACAAATCGATTTACTTAATAAGGAAATTAGCATACTCAAAAAAAATAATTCTAATAATAAATAATCAAAAGGTAGGAGTTTTGGTTAAAGTCAAAGTTTGACGATTTGTGTCATACTTTGACTTTTTTTTATTTGGGCGGCACACAGGCTTTACATTTATAGTTGTTTTATACCGATTTGTAATTCTGTAAGTAACCAGTGGTCTTCCTACGTCAGCCTCCTGTTACTAACATAATTATCAACGGTATTTCAACAAGCTAACATTCCACTCCTTGCCGCAGCTAACGCAACAAAAAAATAAGTAATCTTGCAGACAAACATGATTACTATCATGACCGAATTTAAAGATTATTTCTACTTGAGGAAAGTAGTAAAAGTGCATGGCTACGAAGAAAAAGTATCAGTATATTTTGATGCCGACTAACCCCATGAATATATTGATATCAACATGGTATATATAAACATTGCAGGTAATTTGATACCATTTTTTATAAATGAACTAAGTTTACTCAACAACAAGGCTGTTGTTAGTTTTATGGATGTAGATGATACTGACAAAGCAAGCGAAGTTTTATTTTGTACGATAACAAGGCAGAAAACACAGGCATAGCCATAGCTACGACGAGTATTTTTAACGATGTTAGCGTGCAAAAGAGCAAGCTTGAATGGTCAAGTTATTTCTTAGCAATGCCTTAGTGGTTATGATGACAGAAAGCCAAAGGCGTATATGCAAATCTAATGAGCAAATACTGTCATGTATAAATGATATATTAGCGAATAATTAATATTTTATACTGTATATCTTACATATTTCGTATTTTTGTTGAAAATATCAATCATGACATACAAAAATAAATATCATTTTAGTAATTACGTAAAGAAATACATAAGTAGGGATATTTATTTTAAATCAACCCTACCTTATGTTAACAAAGATATAATTAAAGTATTTATTGGACAGAGAAGAGTTGGTAAGAGTTATATATTATATCAATTAATGGATCATATTGCTGATAATATACCCAATACAAATATTATATATATTAATAAGGAGCTTTCTGATTTTGATTTTATTGTTGACCATAATGATTTAAACAGATTTGTGAATACCCAGACTTTGCCTGATAAAAACTATTTGTTTATTGATGAAGTACAGGATATATTGGATTTTGGAAAATCATTAAGGAGTTTACTTGCAACCGGGAAGTACGACATATATTGTACGGGGAGTAATTCACAGCTTCTTTCTGGAGACATAGCCGGGCATTTGAGCGGAAGATATATTGAAATAAAGGTTTACAGCTTGTCATATACTGAGTTTATTCAATTCCATAAATTGAAAAACAATGCACAATCGTTAAAAAAATATATGATTTTTGGAGGCTTGCCTTATTTAATTCATCTGAAGTTAGAGCAAAGTATTGCGTTTGAATACTTGAAAAATGTATATGCCACAGTACTATTTAAAGATGTGGTAAGACGATATAACATAAGAAATGTTTATTTTCTTGAAAGCCTCGTAAAATTTCTGTCAGATAATACCGGAAGTATAATATCGGCTACACAAATCAGTAAATTCTTAAAATCGCAGAGGGTAAATATGTCAACGCAGATTGTGCTTAACTACCTGTTATATTTAACAAATGCGTTACTTATATATAAAGTTGAAAGACAGGGCATACAGGGAAAAAAGATTTTTGAGACCAACGAAAAATACTATTTTGAGGATTGGGGACTCAGAAACTCCATAGCCGGATACAATCCATCGGATATTGGCAAGGTTATGGAAAATATTGTATTTATGCATTTAATGATTTGTGGTTATCAAGTGCGGGTTGGAGCACTGGGTGATAATGAGATTGATTTTGTGTGCCAAAAGCAAAACGAAATAATATATGTACAAGTATCGTATTTGATTGTAAACGAGAGTACAATGCAACGGGAATACGGCAATTTATTAAAGATTAAAGATAATTATCCAAAATATGTTATTTCAATGGATGAGTTTCAGGGGAGTACTTATAAAGGGATAAGGCATTTGCATTTGAAGCAATTTTTGAGTGAGGAGTGGTGATTGATGATACTAATTGTAATTGAACCCTCTCATTTATACTTTTATACTCACCGTTACGACTCTGCTGTTCGGGATTTGTAATCCGAAAGAGCGAAGGGATATTTGCAATTATAAAATTTATATTAATCTGTCGATGATAATTCATTTTCATTTGAA
>CAZGWS010000063.1:9530-14081 GCA_964528805.1 uncultured Lentimicrobiaceae bacterium
TGGAAAAAGAAAGTTGGGCTTACAGACTAATTAAATATTGTTACTACAAGATAAGATGGTTTTTTTTAAATCAAATAATATAATCTCATCACTCGGTTTTAATACCGATGAAAATTTTAAAGCAATGCTACGTGGTGAAGTAGGCATAAAATCGGTGGATGACAGAAGATACTATCCTAATGTGTTTCAGGCTTCAATTATTGATGAAGGTAAAATTGATTATGAATTTGCCCAAGTCGCACTTAGATATTCAAACAAAAAGAAATACACTAAACTCGAAAAACTTCTTATACTTTCAGTTGATGATGCCCTGTTAAAAACCGATATTGACATAACATCAAAGAAAACCGGAATAATCATCTCAACTACCAAAGGTAATATCGATCTTCTTAATGATGAGATGGCAAATAAATTTGAACAACAAAGGCATCTACTCTGGAAGTTTGCTAAAGTTATTGGTGATTTTTTTGGAAATCCAAATTCTGTTATCACTATATCAAACGCTTGTATTTCGGGGGTTTTAGCAACAAATACCGCTGCAATGTATATTAATGCCGGTTTGTTTGACAATGTTATTGTTGCCGGTGGCGATATTGTTAGTCGTTTTGTTGTTAGTGGCTTCATGTCATTTTTATCATTAAGTGCAGCACCATGTAAGCCATTTGACAAAAACAGAGACGGATTGTCGCTTGGCGAAGCTGCCGGCACGGTGATACTAAGTAAATATCCAACAGAAAATCAGCAAAACATAAAGTTTAACGGAGGCGCAACTGCCAATGATGCAAATCACATTTCGGGACCATCGCGGACGGGGGAAGGAATGTTTATTGCAATAAAAAAGGCAATGGATGAAGCTGAGGTACTGCCTAATGACATAGACCATATTTCGGCACATGGCACTGCAACACTGTACAACGACGAGATGGAAAGCATTGTTGTTGACCGCCACAGCATGCTACGTGTTCCTGTTAACAGCATAAAAGGCTATTTAGGGCACACACTTGGTGCTGCCGGATTAATAGAGACAGCCATATTATTAGAAGAAATGAAACTGAATACAATGGTTGGAACTGCCGGTTTTAATAAGTTGGGAGTAAGCAAACAACTAAATGTTAATAGCAAAGCATCTAAAAATGAAATTGCTACATGTTTAAAAATGGCATCGGGATTTGGTGGAAGCAATGCCGCCATGATAATTTCTAAAGTTCGATAACAAGTTATGAATAAACTTACAGTAGAAAAATATTGCGCCATAGTAAATAATACTTTTTTTGTTAACGGCGAACCGGTTTATACCGATAACAAAGCTGCCGGTTTATCAGCTCTGACAAAATCGGCATACCGACATTTTAATTTGTCGTACAGCAAGTTTTTTAAAATGGACGATATTAGCAAACTCGGTTTTATTGCTGCCGAGATGTTGTTATCAGGTATTGACTTGTTGAAATACAACGAAGAAGACATTTCTATAATTCTTTCAAACTCGCACTCTACGCTTGTTACCGACAAAAAACATCAACAAACTATTGACGATTACAACCACTTTTTCCCCAGTCCTAAGGTGTTTGTTTACACTTTGCCTAACATAATGATTGGCGAAATTTCCATCAGACATAAACTGCGAGGTGAGAATACTTTTTTTATTGTTGAAAAATTTAACGAAGAATTAATTGTAAATCATATCAATAGCTTATTTTTGACGCACAAATCAAAAGCCTTTTTGGGTGGTTGGGTTAACCAGCAGGAAAATGATTATGAAGCATTTTTATTTTTGGTTTCAAGATACGGCAACATACCATTTAATGCTTTTGAGATAAATAGATTATATAATGTAATTAGTTGATTTAAAGATGGAAGAACTTATTAAAAAATTAAAAGTACAGATTATTGAGCAGTTGAATTTGGAAGACATGGAGCCTCAGGATATAAATGAAGATGAATCGCTATTTGGCGAAGGGCTTGGTCTTGATTCTATTGATGCGCTTGAGCTGATAGTACTTTTAGAAAAGGAATACGGAATTAAAATCAAAAATCCCAAAGACGGGCAAAAAATATTTTTTTCCATAAAAACAATGGCAGAATTTATCAAGGAAAATCAAAAATAGTGATTACCAAAAGCTCTTCTGCTGTTGTTGTAACAGGTATAGGCATTATTAGTTCCATTGGGAATAACCTTGACGAAACCTATAATTCACTCATCAATAAAAAGAGTGGGATTGGCAAAATTGAGTTACTCGACACCGTTCGTAAAGATGAATTTTTACTTGGCGAAATCAAGTTCACACATGATGAACTAATTGAGAAAGCAAGCGTTGATAGCAGTCTGCCATGGACAAGAACAGCACTCTTGGGAATTATTGCAGCAAAGCAAGCCATCAAAGATTCAGGAATTGATACTAACAACGATATCGCACTCATCTCAGCAAGCACTGTTGGTGGAATGGATCGCAGTGAGCTTTACTACAAAGATTTCCTTGGAGAAGCAAAGCATAAAAAATATATCGATACTCACCACGCAGGAAGCAGTACCGAGATGATTGCCGAACAGTGTGGTATAACCGGTTTAATTTCAACTATTTCTACTGCATGTTCGTCGTCGTTAAACAGTATAATGTTTGGTTCTCGACTTATTAAATCGGGTAAGATAGAAGCTGCCGTTGTGGGCGGAACAGATGCGTTATCTAAATTTACACTCAACGGTTTTAATACTCTGATGATTCTTGACAGAGAGCAATGTCGCCCCTTTGATGCTATGCGCACAGGACTAAATTTAGGAGAAGGTGCAGCTTATTTTGTAATTGAAGATAAAGCATCTGCTATTGCCTGTGGCAGAAAAATATATGCTGAGGTAAGCGGCTACGCAAATGCCAACGATGCACATCATCAAACAGCATCGTCCAAAAATGGCGATGGACCTTACTTTGCCATGAAAAATGCTTTGAGGTCGGCAAAAATTAAACCAACGGAAGTAGATTATATTAATGCCCATGGCACCGGTACCGGTAACAACGATTTAACCGAAGGCATTGCACTGAGGAGATTGTTTGGCGATGATATGCCATTGTTTAGCTCCACAAAAGCATACACAGGGCACACACTGGGTGCAGCAGGAATTATTGAATCTGCTATTTCGATATTGGCATTAAACGACAGCGTTGCCTTTCCGAATATTAATTTTAAAAATATTATTGAAGAAATTGGTATCAAGCCTGTTACAAAACTTACTACATTGAAGAAAGCCAAACATGTCTTAACAAATTCGTTTGGCTTTGGCGGTAACGATTCATCAATAGTATTTTCAGCAGTTGATGCTGACAGAAATAATGTTGACGCTTATAAAGCAACTGCACATAAGGCGATTTTTATTGATGGTATCGGGTGTGTATCACCACAAAATACAATTGACAGCAGTTATTTTTTTGAGGATGTTAACGAAACTACAGATAGATTTTTACAAATAGCAGCACCTGAATACCGGAAATTTATTAGTCCTAAACCACTAAGGAGGATGAGTAAAATTGTGCGTATGGGCATGGTAGCCTCCTCAGTAGCTATTAAAGATGCAGGCATTAGCAAACCTGATGCAATTTTAACCGGAACAGGTATGGGCTGCCAAACAGATACAGAGAAGTTCCTAAACTCAATGATTAATAATAACGAAGGGCTTCTTGCTCCCACTTCATTTATACAATCTACCCATAATACTGTTGGGGGTGCTATTGCACTTGGCAACAATAACAACAACTACAATGTTACTTATGTACATCGCACCTTTAGCTTTGAGAGTGCTTTGCTTGACGGCATAATGCTTATAAATGAGGGCAATGCCCATAATGTATTACTTGGTGGTTTTGATGAAATTACTGAAGAAAGCTGGTTGATAAAAACAAAAATTGACTACTACAAAAAGCAGGCAGTTAGCAATATAAATATACTTAATGATAAGCAAAAGGGAGCTCAAGCTGGTGAAGGGAGTTCGTTTTTTGTGTTATCGAATGCTAAAACAGAAAGCACCTATGCAAGAGTAGTTGGCACAGATATGTTTTTCAGACCCGAGAATAATGCTGAAATAGAGAAAAACATTTTTACATTTTTAAAGAATCATAAACTGTTAATTAACGATATTGACTTAGTAATTTTAGGCAATAACGGCGATGCTGAATTTGACGAGGTTTATAATTTTATGGAAGCTAATATATTTGCAAATTGCACAACTGCATATTACAAACATCTCTGTGGTGAGTACGATTCTTCGGCAGCATTTGCCATGTGGCTTGCAGCAAGAATTATTAAGGAGAATAAAATTCCTACGATAATACTAAGAGATAATAATAATACGAACAACATTAGTAATGTACTTATTTACAATCAGTTTAGAGGCATTAACCATAGTTTAATTTTGCTCGGCAAAGCTTGATTAGTAGCTATAAAAAACACCAAAATCAATAAAAAATTGATGACTCTTTTAAATATTAAAGATTAATTGGTTATACAGTGGCCTTTTATTATTAGCATGAATTATTACAACAACCCCGGTATTATTGCTTTCCT
>CAZGWS010000064.1:0-14070 GCA_964528805.1 uncultured Lentimicrobiaceae bacterium
TTTTGTAAGATACGTACTAAACGAAATCCCATGGTGCTGTCAACCAAATACACGTACTAAATTTCATTAATTGGTTTCCTTTTCCCTTTTTTGTTTCTATTAAAAGCTGAAGGCGAGAAGCCGGTAATAGTCTTGAATTGTCTAGAAAAATGCTGGCTGGAACTATAATTTAGCCTGTATGCTATCTCACCAATATTTAGTTCCTCATAAACTAATAGTTCCTTTGCTTTCTCAATTTTTTGATTAATAAGATATTTCTCAATTGTAATTCCCTCAACTTCAGAGAATAACTTACTTAGAAAAGAATAACTGTAACCTAATTCCTTTGGAAGCCGGTAACTTAAATGACCTATTTTTTCGGGTATGGTTTGGTAATGAACCATATTAACAACTGTATTTTTAATTTTTTCAATCAGTTGAGCTTTTCTTGTATTAAGAATTTCAAATCCTAGTTCTTCAATTGCAATTTTAAGCTGAAGTGCTATTTCAGTATCAATATATTTGTTAAGCCTTACTTCTCCTAAGGTTACCGAAAGAAAATCGATATTAAATTTTTTTAATGTATTTTCAACGGCAGTAGTACATCTGGGGCACACCATCCCTTTTATGTGCAAAGTATAATTACTCATGGCACAAAGTTAATTTAATTTCTTTAAATGTTACTCATACCTTAGTGCCTCAACAGGATTCTTTCGTGCTACCATAATTGTTTGCCAACTTACTGTTATTACAGTTACTATTAGAATAATTACTCCGGATAGAGCAAAAATCCACCAGCTGAGAGGCGTCCTGTAAGCAAAATTATCTAACCAGTTCAAAATGCTGAAATATGCAATTGGTACAGCCATAACAAAAGCTAACAGCAACCATTTTACAATGTCGAAGTTTAACATTCTAATAATTTCTGGTATTGACGCACCAACTACCTTACGTATTCCTATTTCCTTGGTTCGGTAGTTGCAAGTTTGAATTACTTGTCCTAATATCCCAATAAGCGTTAACATTACGGCAATAGTAGCTAAAAGTGTGATTGATGTTGAAAGCTGCCTTTCCTTTTTATACTTTATGTTAAAAAATTCATCATAAAACTGAAATTCAAATGGATCGTCAGCAAGAGATTCCCATATTTTTTTTAATTGATTTATCTGTTCAACTATGTGTCCCGGTATGATTCTGACAGATAGAGTGTTTGGATCAGTAGCATTATCATAAATTAAACACACAGGTTCCTGCTTTGTGTAAAGCGACGAAACATTAAAATTATTTACACCTGCAACAACATTGTAGCCACCATCTTTTCCGTTTTTATATTTTCTGTTCTTTAAATCAGTCCACCCAAACTTTTTAATAGCTGCTTCATTTAGCATACACGCTTTGTTTAGGTCGCCTGCTAAAAAGTTTCGTCCTTCTTCTATAGCAATTTTAAATGTATGTAAAAAATTACTATCAATCATCATACATTGTATTTCAAACTCACCGTCTTTCTCGCCACTGCCCATAATTAGGTTAATACTACCGGGACAACCTCTGCTAAATGTTGATGATTCAACAAAACTTAGTTTATCAATGCTTTGTTTAAAGGCGTTATGTTTTTTGAACTTGTATGGTATAACTATTCTTAACAGATTTTGTTTGGCAAATCCCAGATCTTTCGTTTCAATAAACGATAGTTGCTTATGAATAAAAAATACAGCAATTAATAAAATAATAGATGTTGTAAACTGTGCTGTTGTAAATATAACCTTTAAATTATTTTTACTGTTTTTATTAACAGCATTATTGAGTCCGTTTACAACATTTAGTTTTAGTAACGAGAATGCCGGAATAAGACTATTTACTACAATAATAATGCATAAAACAGCAAAGATGCCCGTAATAAAAATTGGCTTATAAATCAATTGCAAGTTTAACTTACTACCAAAAACGGGAGTAAAAACATCACTAAATGTATAAATTATTACAAATGATAATATTAGCGAAATAGCTACAACTATCATTGATTCAGCAAGATAGTAGAAGAATAATTGCATACTGTCGGCACCAACCACTTTTTTAATGCTAATTTCTTTAATTTTAGTATGCTGCAACGATAGCGAGAAGTTAAGGTAATTTATAATGGCAAGTATTAGAATTACTAAACCTATCAGCGATATAATTTTTATAAAAGATAAATTGCCAATTCTATTACCATTATAATCTATGTCTTCTGAAAGATAAATGTCTCTAAGCGGCTGAATAGCAAAGCTGTTAACACGAGTTTGAAATTGCGAAATAGAAGTGTTAAATTTATCAATAAATTCATCCTTATCAGTATGCATTTTAAGGAGTATAAACTGGTTCATTGGGTTAAAACAATCGCCATTATCGCAAATTGTACTAAGCCTCATATCTTTATCTTCGGCATTTATTAGATAATCGGCTGCAATACTTGTGTTACTTGGGAAAGCATCTATAATAGCACTTACTTTTGCATCAAAAAAGTTATTTATATTTATTGTTTTACCAAGAGGATCTGTTTCACCAAAAAGTTTTTTGGCTGTAGCTTTTGTTAAAATAACTGATGCTTTATCGGCAAAAGGGTTTTGGCTAATTTTGCTAATAATTTTAATATCAAATACTTTAAAAAAATTATTAGTTGTTGATATGCCTGATAAAAATTTTATATTTTTATTGTTGGCTCTGAGTACTAATGACCACTCAAATCTTTCTAATGCGCAATTTGCTTTAACATCTGGATAATTTTTTGCAATAATATCCTCAAGCTCATATCCAAACCCACAATTATTTTGATCTGCATTTATTAATCTGAAAATTCTATTATTGTTAGCAATATTATCATCAACTGTTTTTTCGTTAAAAACAAACACAACCACTAATAAAAAAACTGTTAACCCAATTGTTAGTCCAATAATAGTTAATATTGAATAAATTGCATTATTTTTCAGATTTTGAAATGCATGTTTTATGTTATAAATAAGTAGGTTCATAATAATTAGCCTTGGGTTATATTATCTTTCTCAAAAATAATTTTTCCGTCAAGCATGTTTATTGTACGATGTGCAAAGCCGGCATCGCGCTCGGAGTGCGTTACCATAATAATTGTAGTACCTTCTTGGTTTAACTCTGAAAGCAGATTCATTACTTCAATACCATTTTTTGAGTCGAGGTTACCGGTTGGCTCATCGGCAAGGATAAGCTTTGGGATAGCCACTACTGCTCTTGCAATTGCCACACGCTGCTGCTGACCACCAGAAAGTTGCTGTGGGAAATGTTTGGTGCGATGCCCTATTTTCATGCGTTGTAACACTTCTTCAACTCGTTTTTTTCGCTCTGATGTTTTCATCCGTAGATACAATAGAGGCAACTCAACATTATCATAAACGCTAAGCTCATCAATAAGGTTAAAACTTTGAAAAATAAAACCAATGTTCCCTTTCCTATACTGAGTTCGATACCTTTCTTTAAGATTTGTTACGTTAACATCATTAAAAGAATACATGCCTTTTGTTGGATTGTCAAGTAGTCCAATAATATTTAGCAATGTTGATTTTCCGCAACCTGATGGCCCCATAATTGCCACAAACTCTCCATCTGTAACATGAATGTTTACTCCTGACAGCGCATAAGTTTCAATGTCTTCTGTACGAAATACTTTTGTTAAATTTTCTATTTTAATCATAATATCTATTTTACATTTTTAATTTTAAATGATTTATTATACTTAATAATTAGGCTTTTATCACTCGTTGCGTAAGGAAACTGCAGGATTCCTAACTGCTGCGCGCCAACTTTGCCAGCTAATTGTTAACAGCGAAATAATGAGCATTACAATCCCTGCCAGCGCAAACACCCACCAACTTAAAGTAGTTTTATATGCAAAACTACTAAGCCAGTTACTAACCAAATAGTAGGCAATTGGTACAGCAATAATATATGCTACCAAAATCCATTTAAAAAAGTTAATACTCAGTCTCAGCATTATGTTAATAACAGTTGCTCCGTTAACTTTACGGATGCCGATTTCTTTTATCCTGTATTCAGTTATGAAAATAATTAACCCAAGAGCTCCAATAATCGAAATTATTATTGAAATAATACTAAAAATAAAAATAAGCAAGGCTTCTTTATCTTCACTTTTATATTGTCTGTTAAGGCTATCATCAAGAAAAGTGTATGAAAATGGGTAGCTTTTCTCGAACTTGCTGTACACATTCTTAATGTATGCTATAGTTTTGTTAATATTACTGCCATTAATTTTTAAACTTAGCCTGTTGTGCCTTGTTTTAGTAAGCCAAAATGCCATTGGTTGTACTTTTTCATGAAGGGATGCATACTTAATATTTTCAACAATACCCACTAATTTTCCGCTAAAGTCGAACCCCGGAACTTCCTTACCAATAGCTGAGTTTTGCCAGCCAAATTCATCAATTGCCTTTTGATTAAAGATGAAATTATTCTCATCGGCATTAATATTTGAAGAGAAATTTCTACCTTTTAAAATTTTGAATCCCATAAAATTAAGATACCGTTCATCAACGGGCCAGCACTTGTAGTTTACTCTCTTCCCATCAATTGTTCTACCCCAGCTCATGCCTACTCCACCGGGTATAAACTGCGAAAAAGCATAGTCTGTTATATTTGGGTTTTTTAGCAACTCGCTTGTAAATGCATCTTGCTGCTTTACAATGTTTTTAGAAGTTACAACCTCTATTATATTTTCTGTATTAAACCCTAAGTCGTAATTTTTTACATAAGATATTTGTTTTTCGATAAACAAGATACTAATAATTAATACTATGGATATAGTATATTGAATAATGGTTAATATTTTACCTAAAGTGCCGTTACTTAATGTAGATGAAACAATACCCTTTAGTGCTAATGCAGGTTTTACCTTTGTTATTAATCGTGCGGGATACAGTGATGCGATAGCCCCTACTGTAATAAACAATGATAGACACAAAAGCAGCAACAAATAATAGTGTGATAATGTAAAAGGAAAGCCAAAAATATTTTGCCAAAACGGCAGGGTAACAATACAAGCTGCAAGCGCAATAAGAAATGCTGCTATCATTAAAATAACCGACTCAAAAATTGACATCAATACCAGATTTAATCTTGACTCGCCAACTACACGCCTTATGTTTGCTGATTTTATCATTTTTGGCGTGTTAGCAATAGCAAAGTTAATATAGTTTATAAAGGCCATAAACAGAAGTAGTATTGCCACTAATACTAATGTTTTAGAAAACAATAAGTTACTACTTTCATCACCTTGATTAAAATGGATGTCTTTTAAGGGTGTAAACGAAAATGAGATTTTTTCATCGGGATAATTAGAAAGCAAATCTGCTATTGCCGGTATTTTTAATATTTTGTTATTTATCAAACCAAAATCAGCATCTGTTGTTACTTCATAAAAGTGAATAAAACTCCATTCCGACCAATCGTTAACCCAATCGTTGGTAGGGTAAGAACAAAATGCTTCATAGTTAAAACTATTGTTGTAAGGCAGATCATAAAAAACAGCTTCAATAACATATGGCTTATTCAAATTTGCCATAATTACTTTGCCAATAGGGTTCTGATCCCCAAAAATCCTGTGAGCTGCTTTTTCTGATATAATAATTTTATTTTTCCCTGATAATGGATTTGAGTTTCCAACTTTTATTTTTATAGTAAAAATATCAGTAAACGTTGAGTCAACGGCCTTGGTATTTAACGAAAAAACTGAAGTTGGATCGGTTTTATATGAGTAGAATTGTGTGGCTCCGGCAAATGAGCAGATATTTTTAAGTTCGGGTATGTCTTTAAAAATAATATCAGCCATCGGGTTTGGCAAATTAAATTGCTCATCTGTTTTGCCGTCACTTTCGGTAACAATGTTAAGTCGGTAAATATGCTTATAGTTAACATTAAATTGGTCGTAAGTAAACTCATTCCATAAATATATTGACAGTAACATAAATGCTGCAAACGAAACTGATAAACCAAGTAGGTTAAATGCGGTTACAACCCGTGATTTTTTAAAATTAACTAATACGGTTTTTAGATAATGCATTCTTGCTGTTATTTATTTGTGTCAAAATTATTCGTAACTATCATTTTATTAATTGTTTATTCATACCTTAAATTCTCAATTGGATTTTTTCGTGAGGCATGTATGCTTTTCAATAATATTGCAAATACGGCAATTAATACTGTTGCTATTGCGCCACTAATAAAATAAATAATACTTAAATCTATTTTGTTGGCAAAATTATTAAGCCATTCTTTCATTATAAAAAATGAAATTATCAAAGGTAGTGGCAATGCCCATAATACCCACTTTGTGATATCAATTATCAATATTGTAATTACCTGTAACGATGTGCTTCCCAACACTTTTCGTATTCCTATTTCTTTGGTGCGCTTCTCAACATTAAATACTGACAGGGCAAACATTCCGCTAAAACTTAAAAATATTGCTAACAAAGCTCCGTAAGATAGAACTTTGAGTATCATATTCTCGTTAAAAAATTTTCTACTGTACGTTTCATCCACAGTTGTAAAATGAAACCTGTAGTCTCCATCAAATTGCGTAAATACATCAGATATCTGTTGCTGCTCCTCCTTTGAGAAGTTGCCAATAATCCTAATGTAAAACACATTAATTTTATTAGACATTGAAATTACAAGTGGAGCAATTGCCTCTCCGGCGTACTCGTTATAATAAAAGTCGCTTACCACACCTATTACCTTTAGGGGATCAACATCTAATACAATATATTTACCAACAGGATTTGTTAATCCCAACATTTTAACTGCTGCACTATTTAAAATAACGCTATTTTTATTATCAGCCTTACTACTAAAATATGATCCTGCCACAAGATGCAGTTGCATGGTACTGCAAAATCCCGGCTTCACTCTGTATTGGTTTATACTTTTGGCTTTTTCCGCCGAATTACCATAGACATATATTAGCTGACCACTACATCCACCTCCCATATAGTGAGCCGATGCACCTATGGAGTTAACAAAAGGCAATTTGGCTAACTCAATTTCAACCGATTGTGCTTTTTCGCAAATTTTATTGTTAAACCCACTAACACCAATTATATTTTTAGAGTTAAAGCCCAGCGGAATCCTCTTTAAATACCTAAGTTGTGAATAAATTATTAGTACTGACGTTATTAAAAATACGCTAACCGAAAACTGAATAATTACAGATGCAACCGACAGCCACTTTTTTCTGTTTATCGATTTATTTCCACTCTTAATTACATCAATTATATTTAGTTTGGAAAGGTAAAACGCCGGATATGAACCTGTTATTAAAATCATGAATACATAAAACCCTATTAAAATTGCAATACTTGCGGGATTTGTAATATCGAGCCAACTCAAATTTGCCTGTACATGCTGTGCAAACACCGAAAATGTTGCCGAAATAAATAAAAAAACGAGTAAAAATGCTAAGCTGTTTAGTAGGAATGTTTCAAAAAATATTAGTTTGATTATGTCAAATGTAGTTGCTCCAAATGATTTGCGTATTCCTATTTCCTGTGCACGTTTTTCGCCATAAAGCACGAAAAGATTAACATAGTTTACAACGGCTATAATTAGTATAAATAATACTATTAGACTTAAAATGAATATTTGCTTAAAATTACCTTTCGGTGATAAGTCAAAGTCAGTAATACTATGAAGGTGAAGTTGCTGCAGATGCTCAATACCTGATTTAAAAGTTGCACCATACTCACCAAACTGTTTGATTAGCATACTATTATTTAATTTGGATATTTTAATGTTAACATCATCAAAATCAGTATTATTCCGCAATAGGTAATATGTAAAAAACTCCAGACTTCGCATTTGCTCAGGATTTATACTAACCATTGAAGCCAACACATCAAAACTAAAATGAGTAGTACTTGGCAGGCTGTTAACCACACCTGTAACTGTATATTCAGTATTGGAAATTGTTATTATTTTACCGATGCAGTCGTTAGTATTAAAAATCTTTTTTGCCAACAAGTTTGTTATAACAATACTGTTAAGTTGCTTTAGTGCATTATTTTTATTGCCACGCAGCAAGGTTAGTCCAAATACGTTAAATACCTCATCATCAGCAAATAAAACATAATTATTTTTAAACTGTAGGTTATTGTATTTAATGGTATTTGATCCTCCGCGAAAAAACTGGGTTGCAAGAGCTATTTCAGGAATTTGTTTTGGAATTTCACTATAGGCGTCTCTTAAACAAAGTGGTAAACATTCAACTGAGTTTTCTTCAATCCATGTGTTATATAACCGCACTACCCTGTTTTTATTAGGGAAATAGGTGTCGTAGCTTGTTTCGTGCTTGATAAATATCCATAGTAAAAGAGAAGCCGACAATGCTACCATCAGTCCGGGTATGCTAATAAACAACAAGAGCGGACTTCGTTTAAAATTATGAATTGTATTTACTATTTGTTTTAGCATTGTAATTACATATTATTGCTGATAGTATGTTAATTAAACTTCAGTCTTTTATTGTCGCCAAACCCCTCATACCCCGAAATAACGACCTTATCGCCCGGGCTAAGACCTTCTAACAGTTCGTAATATTTGGGATTTTGTCGACCAATTTTAATAAATCTTTTGGTAGCTGATTTGCCATCGGCATCAACAACAAAAATCCATTGTCCACCTGTTTCCTGGAAAAAGCTGCCCCGAGGCAACAATATTGCTTCTTTTGGATTACCGAGTTGCAATCGTATATAGTAAGTTTGTCCGATATGCATGTTGTTGGGCGATTTATCAACAAAAATCATTTCAACGGCAAATTTTCCATCTTTAACATCAGGGAGTATCCTCCTGATTTTCAGTTTAAATTCATAGCCTTGCCTTTCCAAAACAGCAGTTAGCCCAACCCTAACCTTATCAATATAATGCTCATCAATTTGCGCAATAACTTTAAAAGAAGTTAATATGTGTATTTGCCCGATTCGTCCGCCTTTTGGTATCGACTGTCCGATTTCGGCATCTAACATCGACAGCTGTCCATCAACCGGCGACTTTACGAATAAATTTTCCTGACGTTGGCGTACCAATTTTAGGTTCAATTCCATGTTTATCAAATTTTCACGCATCTGCTTAACCTGTATGGAACGATAAATTGAGTCTTGCTGTTGACGTTCAATGTAAAGGTCGTAGCTGCGCTTGGTAAACTGGAAATCTTCTTCCGAAACTAAGAATAGCTCTTTCGATATTAAACTATCGCTGTAAAGTAGTTTGTTTTGATCATAAGCTCTTTTTTTACGTTTTATTTCAAATTCCAAGTTTAGGAGTTCGCGTTTAATCTGGAGTTTCTCTTGCCCCATGGTTACCATAGTATTACGTAAAAAGTTACTTTTTTCGGCTAACTGTGCTTCACTATTTAAAATGCTCAAGTTTAAATCAGGATTACTTAAGCGAAGTATTACATCACCCTTTTTTACTATCTCACCCTCTTCAATCATTTTTTCTTCTACGCGTCCGCCTTCTCTCGCATCAAGATAAATAGTTGCAATTGGTTCCACAGTTCCTGTAACTGTTATGTAATTGTTAAAAATACCTTTGGTTACAGTTTCAATGCTAAGCTTCTCGGCATCAACTGAATAAGTTGATAAATGGCGAACAAAAAATGCCTGATAAATTAGAAGTAAAAATGCCATCGCAATTAAAATAATATAAATGTGCTTCCTTTTAATTCCCTTTTTTTTCTTTATTGGTATGTCCATATTTCTGTTGTTGATACTCGTTTTTACTAACGACATTTACTACGTTTTGCGTTTAACAATTGTATAGCATTATTCTAATAAATGTTTCCAACTACCTGTACTATAAAACTCCAACATCTGCTTACGCATGATAAAAATAAGTTTTGCCTTCAGTAAGCTTGCTTTAGCAGATATAAAATGTTGTTTAGAAGCCTCGAAATCGGTTGTGTTTGCAAGACCCTTTTCCATTTTAACGGTAACATTTTTTAGCGATAATTCGCTAAACTCGTATAATTCCTGTGCCGATTTATATTCCTTTTTGGCTGATTGCACGTCGTTAACAGCCTTCCAGATATCAGTATATAGCTTATCCTGTTCCTTTTGCAGATAAAATATTTGATTATTAACAGCTATTTTTTTTCGTTCTATTTTACTGTAAACCGAGCCTCTGTTAAAAATAGGAATTACAATACCCATGTTAATAACCTGGTTTTGATTATTTCTAAGTTGCGAAGAATATTGTAACGAATCGCCATTATAGTAACCCGTACTATAGCCTGCCGAAAGATATATTCGGGGAGATATGTTCCCTTTTGCAACGGCAAGATCCTTTTCGGATGCTCTAAATAAATATTCTTGTTGTTTTATTTCCGGTAACACGGCCACGGCCAAATTATACAATGAGTCAACCGACAAAACTTCGTTAAATAAATACATGCTGATTGGAACTGTATCAATTACAAAATTTTGCTTTTCATCTAATCTAAGCAGTTGTTTTAAATCAAGAATAGTTTTACTCACATTATTTTCAGCAAGTGTAAGACTCAGTTTGTCGCTTGCCCACTGGCTTTTCAATTCTTGAACTGTTAAAGGCGACTCTCTGCCAACATCAACAAACTTCTGCATACGTTTATATTGCTTCTCCGATAGTGCCACCTGACTTTTTGCAACATTCTCTAATCCTTTGCTGTAAAGTACAGTATAATATGAGGTTAGTACATTAAATATTAATTTATTTTTCAAATATTTTGCTTTTTCCTTTGATGCCGACAGCAGATATTTATTAAATTTAATTGTGTTATATTTAATTAATCCGCTGAAAAGATCAATTGATGAATTAAGCCAGTAATTATTTGAGAATGTTTTATCATAGGTAACATTATTGTTATTTGCATCTATATTTCGTCCAAAATTTAATGATGCACCGCTTCCCAAATTCAAATCAGGCAGCAACTGTATTTTACTTTCAGACAGATTAACCTGTTGCTCATCCGTCTTGTTATATGCAACATTAAGATCAATATTATGCTTTAATGCATATTCAATACAGCTGTTTATATTCCACAAGTTTTGTGCTTTTGCAGAAAAAGAAATAAGCTGAATTACAACAACAAGAAAAACCAGTTTAATATAAAAAGAAAAATATTGAGTCATGAATTTGTTATTTTTATTACTTGTATTAATTATTAGCCAATAGCTATGCCGCTATTTATAACTATCGTAAAAACAGATTCCTATAAACTATTTGCTAATAAAAAAGTAAAATAAGTGTAAAATAATTTTACAGTTATTGTGTAATTAATTTACATTCATTTAATTTCGCAGTTGTAAAACTACCAATTGAGTATTATTAAGTACTAAATAACAAATGCTTTGAAAAGTAAAATTCTTGTTCTCGATGATAATAAAAGTGTTCTTATGGCACTTGAAATGCTGTTGCAAACCGAATTTGATAAGGTTTTTATTCTGAAGAATCCAAATAATCTAATTTCTACAATTCAGCAAAATAATGTTGATATTGTACTGCTTGACATGAATTTTAAAGCAGGTATTAATACCGGTAATGAAGGTATTTATTGGTTAAACCGGATTCGTAGTTATGATTCATCTATTTCGGTAGTAATGATTACTGCTTATGGCGACATAGAGTTAGCTGTAAAAGCTGTAAAAGAAGGAGCTTTTGATTTTGTGCTAAAACCATGGGACAACAGTAAATTAATGAGCACATTGCAAGCATCGTTAAAACTACGAAAAAGTAAACTTGAAACCGCTAAGTTAATTAATACCACACATATGCTAAAGCAAGAGCTGATACCAAGTACGCAACCACTTATTGCCCGCTCAAAACCTATGCTAAAAGTTATGGAGATGGTTAAAAAGGTTGCAGTTACTGATGCTAACATACTAATCACGGGTGAAAATGGTACCGGTAAAGAATTGATTGCTCGCGAAATACACAGATATTCAAAAAGGAACAAGGAGATTATGCTAAGTGTTGATATGGGTGCTGTTAGTGAAACTCTTTTTGAAAGTGAATTATTTGGTCATAAAAAGGGTGCATTTACAGACGCCGGTACTGACCGTATGGGTAAGCTCGAAACTGCCAATAATGGGACACTTTTTCTTGATGAAATAGGCAATCTTACTTTATCACTACAAGCAAAAATACTAACAACATTGCAAAGTAGAACCATTACCAAATTAGGTAGTAATTTGCCTATCAAAATTAACATACGGCTGATATCGGCAACAAATAAAAACCTAAATGCAATGATATTGGATGGTACGTTTCGTGATGATTTGCTATACAGGATAAATACAATAAGTATCGAATTGCCACCCCTGAGGGAGCGAGGAAGCGACATACTGTTGCTGGCAAATTTTTACTTGCATAGATATGCTGCAAAATACACTAAACCAAACCTGAAATTGAGCCAAACTGCAATAAATAAACTATTAAAATATAGCTGGCCGGGTAATGTCCGTGAACTTCAACACAGTATAGAGAAAGCAGTCATACTATCAGATGGTAACATATTAACCGAAGCCAGTTTCTCGCTAAATAATCATGTAAAAATTAATAAAAACTATATTCATAATAAAACTATTGAGGAGATTGAAAAAGAAATGATTGTAGCAAACATCAATAAGGAAAATGGGAATATGAGCACGGTTGCAAAAAACTTGGGCATTACCCGCCAAACTCTTTACAATAAAGTTAAAAGATATGGAATCTAACCACTTTTATCGAGCTATTTTCTTAAGATTAATATTAATTATATCACTATCAATTACAGGTAGTTATCTGTACTTTGAAAAGCAATCTTATGTATTTAGCATCTTAATATTAATGTTGCTGATAATGGCTGTAATAAATATTATTAAATATTTTAATGGTATTAATCGATGGATTTCATTTTTTTTATTAGGAATTGAGAATGAGGATACTACGTTAAAAGTACCCGCAAAATCTGGGAACAAAGCTATTGATGAGGTTTTTAAAGGAATGGAAAGACTTAACGATCTGTTCAGGCAAGTAAAAATAGACATCAGCACTAAGGAACAGTATTTCCGCATGGTCATAAACCAATCGGCAACCGGACTGTTTTCAATTAATGAAAAAGGCAGAGTTATAAATATAAATCCGGCAGCAGAAAAGCTCACAGGTTTAAAAAGTTATCATCATGTTAATTCGCTGTCGGCAATAGATAAGGCACTACCTCTGTTCATAATGAATACAGATACAAAACTGAATAAAAAGTCAACTATTTTCGAAAATAAGTACGGGCAGAAGCTGCTATTTAAGCTATCGGAAATAGTAACTCAAAATGAAGTTGTTAAATTAATTGCAGTAAGTGATATCACAAAAGAGTTAGACAATGGGGAGGTGGATGCATGGATTAAATTAGCTCGTACGCTTTCGCATGAAATAATGAATAATATAGCTCCCATAACAACATTGTCAAAAGTAATTTCCGGGTATTTTGTAAAGGATAATATAAGTGTATTGGTTAGAGACATTGAACCATCTACGATTTTAAACACCGTAAAAGGGCTGAACGTAATTGAAGAACGAAGTGTGGGATTAATGAATTTTGTTGAGAACTACCGTAAGTTTACTAAGTTGCCATCGCCTCAACCACATCAAGTTAGCCTAACTGTATTAATTGAGAACTGCCTTATTGCTGCAACCGCATTTAGTAATTTTAATACGATCAGCGTAAAAAAAATACTCCCAAAAAGCTGCATGGTTTTTACTGACGATAAGTTATTATCGCAAGTAGTAATAAATTTGCTTAAAAATGCATATGAAGCATTGATAGTGGGAAATGTGAAAAATCCATTATTAGTAATAAGACTATTTGAGATAAATGAAACAATAAAAATAGAGATAATTAATAATGGAAAAGCTATACCTGTTGAGATAAGGGAGCAGATATTTGTACCATTTTACACTACAAAAGATAGTGGATCGGGTGTGGGTTTAAGTCTTAGTAAGCAAATAATGTTAAAAATGGGTGGCGATGTGCTTCTCGTAAAATCCGTTGAAAATGAAACAAAA
>CAZGWS010000065.1:0-14051 GCA_964528805.1 uncultured Lentimicrobiaceae bacterium
CTTGCGTTAATAATTTCAATAGTTCGTTAAGATTTTATAACACATACTAAATCAAGTACTTACAAGACAAGCGGTAAATAGCTACTATGCTGACAATCAATCCTTTGCGACTTAGCGGCTTTGCGAGAAACAAAAACTACACGAACTATTACAATTTATAACCACTACATAGGGTCTGCTGAGAAACTCATAACACACACGTTAATAGCATATTACATTACTGCTAAATATAAAAAAATGCAAGGTTTCTAAAAAGATTGCTGCAAAAACCTTGCATCTATAGTAATTAACAGCTGTGGAACTTTTTTAATAGTTATTATTAGCATCTATATCAGACTTTCTCAGCAGACCCTACATAAATAATCACTACTGCCTCTTAAACTTAAGTTGAGATAGTATAACACCTACAAGCATTAAAAAGGCACCAAATTTTTCGATGTGCGTTAGCTGTTCATTTAATAAAAGCCACCCTCCTATTGCTGCAAATAGCGATTCGGTACTTAGGATTATGGCAGCATGAGATGGAATTACTCTTTTTTGAGCTATTAGCTGAAGTGTAAAGGCAAGTCCAACCGACATAATACCACCATATAAAATTGGAATTATTGCACTATAAATATCTTGTAGTGAGTACGTTTCTGTAAAAAACGATATAACCAAACTTATTATACCTGTTAATGCAAACTGAATTGCGGCAAGCTTGATAATATTTACTCTGACAGCATAGTAACTTGCCAGCAACACTTGTGCCGCCCAAAAAAAAGCACTTGCGAACACAAGCAAATCGCCAATAACAAGTTTAAAACCGCTATGTATTGATAAAAAATACAACCCCGCAAGGGCAAAAATAGCTCCAATCCATGTTTGAACATTAACTTTTTGGCTAAAAAACAATCCAAAAACCGGAACCAAAATTACATAGATACTTGTTATAAAGCCCGAATTACCGGCGGTTGTATATACAATTCCAATTTGTTGCAATGAGGCTGCAATAAAAAGAACAAGTCCACTCACTAAGCCTGCTTTCCAAATATTTATTTGCCTAACTACTTTTCCATTAGTGCTTGAACCACTATCATTAACGCTAAAAAGCCTAATGACAGGCAACAATGATAAGCTTCCGAGCAAAAACCTTATGCCATTATAAGCCATGGGTCCAATGCTATCCATTCCTACTTTTTGGGCTACAAACGCAAACCCCCACACGATGGCAGCAAGTAACAGCAATAACTCGGCACCAAAAACGGACAGTTTAATATTATTCATTATGCAAATTTTTTGCTGATAATACAAATAATAGAACAGTATCTCAGCTCCGTAAAGGTATATCTACATAAAATTGTGTACCAACACTAACTTTAGATTCAAACCAAATACTACCACCATGAAGTTCTGTTAACACTTTTGATATTGACAAACCAAGTCCGTTACCACCATAAATAGGATTAGTTGTAGAAGGACCATTTCTAAATTTTTCAAAAATTATTTCTCTGTCGGTTTCAGGAATACCAATACCGGTATCAAATACGAAGAGCCTGATATTGTTATCATTAATTATATCATATCCATATTTAATGCTTCCATTATCAGTAAATTTAAAAGCATTGTTGATAAGGTTCGCCAATATTTGCTTAACCTTAACTTTATCTATTTTGACAATACTTTTATCATTTGGCAAAGGTTTTTCTACAGTAAATTTTATATGTGCTTTATTTCTTGATCTTATTAAAGAATTAAACTGCACATACAACTCATCTAATAAGCTATTTATGCTACAGTCATCAATAACACATTTTATTTGACCTGCTTCCAATCTTGAGTACTCAAGAATATCAGTAATTACAGTTGTAAGCTGATCACTACTATCCATAACATATTTTGTATATTCTTCTCTTTTTTCTTTGCTTAATTCGTTATCTTTAAGTATTTCCAAGAAACCAATAATACCATTTAACGGTGTTCGTACTTCATGGGAAATATTTTTAATAAATACAGATTTTAACTTGTCTGATTCCTCGGCATGATTTAGAGCTTCTTTAAGATTTGAAATATCAGTAACAAAGAAGAAAGTCCCCGTGCTATTTCTATCCTTATTTACTCTGTGTGTAACACTAAAAAGCGTATGAACTATTCTGCCACTTTTATGCTGAAGCTCAATCTCAAAACTTTTAGTCAATTCATTTTTGTCGCTGTTAATTACAGATTCAAGTAATTGCCTGCTTTTATGGGTTGTAAAAACCAATGCTGATTTTCCAAGTAGTTCTATCATCGGGAAACCCAGTATTTCGCACATGGCATTGTTAGCCATTGTAGTAATCCCGTTTCTATTAATTTCCCAATAACCCTCTGTTGTTGCTTCTATTAATGTACGATGATATTCTTCGCTTTTTAGCAGTAACTCAGTTGATTCCATTGCATTTGCAGCATAAATAAGTCTGCCTGATATTTCTTTAAATAAGGCTTTTTCATGCTTATTCCAGACACGCTCATCTGCACAATGACTTATGCAAAAAATAATTGACTTGCCACTATTTAAGCTTAAAGAGGTAATCATTTGCGCTTTAACACCAATGTTCTTTGATAAGTCATTAAGCTGGAAAATATTATTTCCATCGATAAAAACATATTTTTCATACATAGTTATCCTGTCAAACAATTCATTTGACATTGACAAATTAGTAAAAAGATTGCTTTGATTAGCATCACAGCTGTATTGATCCGATATAGCAGACACTTCCAATTCCCAGTTAGAGTCGTGATCGTTATTAGAACTAATTACGAAAGAGCTATCGCATTCAAACACAGATATAGCAGCTTGAGCAACTCCTTTAAAAATCTGATTTATATTAATTGCTGTTCTTATTATTTTATCAACTTTGTCAAGACTTTCAAAAAACCAGATATTGGTTAGCTTTTCTTTCTCTGCCTCTAATATGGAGGTAACATCATAAAATACACCGATAAAGCCCTCTATTTCTCCGCTACTAGTGTAAACTACTTTTGAATTTGATTCCACTTTAATCAGTTTACCATCAGCACGTCTCAGATCAACCTGATATTGATGAAGCACACCATTTTTTAGTAGCTCATTAACAAATATCTCACGATCGTCAGGATTATAATAAAACTGTAGGACATTTTTACCAACTATATTCTCATAATTATCAAGTAGTAGCAGATCTTTTACAGAGGGACTCATCGAAAGTATTGCACCTCTCTTGTCAGTCATAAAATAAACATCAGTAGTATTTTCAAAAATGAGTCTAAAATTTTCCTCTGATTTGATAAGTGCCTCCTTATGCTTGATACTATCCGTTAAATCTTCTGCAATGCAGATACCTCCATATATTTTATTCTTTTTATCACTTAATGCCTTGAACAATATCTTTACCGGTGTCTCTTTATTAGATGTTGTACTCTTATAAACCCCCTCATATTCACCTTTTCCAACGAATAACGATTGCTTTATAGCTTCTATCAAACTACTATCAATTAGTGTTTTAAACATGTTTAGACCTATTAGAGAATTACGATCTGAACCAATTATTTCAACAAAGCTATCGTTACAATCGAGTATATTGCTCTCGAAATCATAGTGCATTACTCCTAGTGGGATATTATGATATAGGCTTTTATATTCATTTTGGTAGTGTTCCGGATTAATTATATTTTCCTTTTTATTAAGCTGAAGTCTTAAGGAAGCCACTTCAAGTTTTAAATTATCTATCTCATTATTTAATTTTGAAATATTCTTTTCCATTTGTGATTAACAACTTTAAATAATATTTAAGAAGAACAAGGTTGATTGAAGTAATACTAATCAAATAGTATAAAAACATACCAAAGATAAACAAAATAGGATTAGTAATTAATTTTTTAACAATATATGCATTAAAAACATGAATTACCACACGAGACACGGTTTAGTAATTACATTTTATTATTTTTGCCGACGGAGGGTTGCCGGAGTGGTCGAACGGGGCGGTCTCGAAAACCGTTGTACTCTTGCGAGTACCAAGGGTTCGAATCCCTTACCCTCCGCTTTAATCACTTACTTGATACCAAACCACTGTAAACCATTGTGTTAACAGTGGTTTTTGTTTTTTAAACATACATTAAAAAATAAGAATGTTATGCCTAATTATAATAATAATTCAAGATTAAAAATGGCATATGGTAAACTATATTTTTAGTATGAAACTTTTTGTGCAGAGATATCTAAATAATTGTTCTAAGAAAACGTCAATAACTGCGTTACGCTTGTACTTGACGTATTATTTAAATCACTAAATAGAATATTCTTTCGTGTAAACCAATTATAAATACTGAATAAAATGGAGGGTGTAATGAGTAGAATTAAGAAACAGATTTATTATTTCACATCAACTACTTCAAGCTCAAAAACCAATGGTGAATATGGTTGTATTTTTTTATTTCGCACTCGATCGCCCCAACCAATTTTTGATGGTAACAGCATCCACGATTTACCATCCTTTCGCATTAACTTTACAGCTTCTTCCCAACCGGCAATAACAGCTCCGGTACCAACTACAAAAGTAAATGGAGAATTGTCGGCATACGACGATTGAATTATATTACCATCAAGATCATATTGTACATAATTTATAGTAACTGTATCTCCATCAACGGGTTTGCTACCATTACCTGCAACCAATTCTTTAATGTACAACCCCGACTTAAGAGGTATTATTTTTATATTATTTTTATTGAGGTAATTGCTAATTTTTTCAGATTCTTCAAGCTTTAGGTGTTGGTCTGCCCTTTCTTTATCTTTTTTATACTGTTTGCGATCTTTTTTCACTTCATCAAGAGTACGTATTGCTTTTAGTTCCACCTTATATATTAATGTTGTAAAAGGAGCAACTGTTTCTCTTCCTGTATTTCCAACGCCAATCCATGAGGGAACAATAAGTTGTGCTTCACCACCGGGTTTTAGCATTCCTAATCCTTCCATAAACCCCTTAGTATCGAATTTTTTACCGTATTCTATATCCAAGGCTCTGCCTCCAAAGTTATTAAAAAGCTCTTCACCGTTTAGTTGTTTAACCGATAAAAACACCTGACACATATTTCCCGTATCAGGTGTACTTCCGTTACCTCTTTTTATTGGGATAAAGTACAATCCAGATTTTGTTGGATCTACATTTATCTTATTACTTACCAAATAACTTTGAAGAACAGCACTCTCTCGCTTTCTTTGTTTTTTATATTTTGCGATCATTTCATTTTGAAAATCGGAATGTGAAATGTGCTTCAATAGTTTTACATCGTAGTAAAGGTAACTTCCGGGAACAACATAATTTGGGAGTTTAGGCAGATTAGCCGTCTTAAGATAAAATGAGTCGGCAACTACCCGTACTGTTATTGAATCTCCTGTACCCATCAACATAAGTGCATCGTACAAATCGCCTTTAAAAACGGGCTTAATTATGGGGAACTTCATGGGTTTACTGAGCGTATTACTGTTAAATATCACACTATCGCCGATACGATAGTCGAGATTAACTGTAACAATTTCTGATTCAACTGCTTTAGAACTATCGTTACCTTGATAGTAAACTTTGTAATGAGTACCGTTATTTGACTTAATAAAGCCGGCATTTTTATTATTTGAGCATGAAAAAGTGATAATGGCAAGAAGAATTATTAGAGTTGTTGATGGAAATATATATTTCATATTTGCTAATTTATTATGTGAGCAGGGTTATAAAATAAAAATCCCAATCCCAAATGCTTTTGGAATCGGGATTTTTATTAAGATATTATTTTATTGCTAATTTATTTTATAATGTCCACAAGTTCCACTTCAAAAACAAGAGTAGAATATGGGGGAATAGACCCACGTCCGTTAGGACCATAAGCAAGGTTAGAAGGGACAATTAGCACTGCTTTTCCACCTTTTCTCATCATTCCTATACCTTCATCCCAACCTTTAATTACCTGACCTTTCCCAAGGGTGAATTCGATAGGTTCTTTCCTATCATAAGAGCTGTCAAATACTTTACCATCCAAAAACATTCCTTTATAATTAACTTTTACTTTGTCGCCTGATGCAGGGGTATTTCCTTTTCCCTTTTTAACGTCAATATAATACAATCCACTGGCAATTGGTTTTGCATTGGGGTAGTTTTTTGTAAGATAGTCATTTCTTAGATTTATTTCGTCAGCTTTCAACTTCTTCATTTCAACATCTTGTGCTGCTTTAACTTCTTTTTCGCTTTCGATATTGTTTAACTGAATAGAGAAATACAGATCCTTAATTGAATCTAAAGAAGGTGGTAATGTTTTCATTCTAAACAACTTTTTAAAAACCGAATCAGCATTCATAATAAATGTAGCACTATCACCGATACTCATTATTGAAATTGCATCATAAACATCACCCTTGAAGGCAGCCGGGATTATAGGCATTTTCATAACCTGAGGCAGCGTTTTACTGTCGAACATTACTGAATCTTTTGTGCCATATACCATATCAATGGTAACATAATCGCCAATTTTTGGAGTTTCTGTTTTACCGCTCTTTTTATGGAATTTGTAAACAAGCCCATTATCCGATTTTGTAAAACCATCTGATTTGTTTTTACCCTGCTGGCAAGAAACAAATATAGACCCAAAGGCCATAAACATTACTACAATTACTAAAACTGTTTTTTTCATTTTATTTATTTATTATTATTAATTAAGATTAGTAAATTCTATTTCATAAATTAAAGTTGATCTTAGTGGGATTTTTTTATTATCACCCAATAAACCATGAGCAAGGTGCGAAGGTATAATAATTATTGCATTATCACCAACTTTCATATTTAATATTGCTTCTTCAAGTCCACTTTCAACTCCGCCATGTCCTATTTTAAACTGTAATGGCTTACCCGATTGCTCCGAAGAATAAATGACATCACCTGTAATTAATTTAATTTTATAGTTAATAGTTGCAATTTTTCCTATTTTAGCTTTTTTACCGTTTCCATGTTTAGTTATCTGATACTCAAGTCCTGAACCTGTTTTTACAACATCAAGATTATGTCTTCTGATATAGTTTGCAATATCGGTATTTTCTATATTTACAAGATATTTATTAACTTTTATTAACGATTCTTTCTCTGTCTCTTGCTTTTTTGGATAGCTGGCTTTGCTTCTATTATCATGTGTGCTGCTTGTGCTACATGAAAAAAATGCGGACATAACAATTATTAATATTATCACAAACAATTTGTTGCTCATATTTTATAATGATATCTTATAATCTAACTGTTCTTTGTAATCTTTCATTAGAGTTTTAAGTCGGTTAATTAGTTCCTCAATACTTTCAACAGATTTACCCCCGGCAGCATTCTTGTGGCCACCACCGTTAAAATGTGTTCGTGCAAGCTTATTTACAGAAAATTCGCCTTTTGAACGCAGTGAAAGTCGCAGGTTGTTTTCTTTCTCGGTAATGAGTATCGACATATTTATTTTATCCATCGACAGAGGGAAATTAACAACCCCTTCTGTATCTCCTACCTTAAAGTTATATTTTAGCAAGTCATCTTTGGTAAGATAAATTATTGCTACATGAAAGTCTTCCCAAACAAGCATCCGGTTACTTATTGCATAGCCCAACAACCTCAACCTATTTTCGGAATATGTATCGTAAATTAGTTTGTGAATTTTTTCAGCATCTACGCCAAGTGATATTAATTTTGCTGTAATTATATAAGTATCAGGTCTATTACACGAAAAGCTAAACGAACCCGTATCGGTAACAATACATGTATAAATACCTTCAGCTATTTGCTTGTCAATAAGTTCTTCATCGCCTAATTCAGTAATAAAATCGTAAACAAGTTCACCTGTTGATGAAATATTTGTAGTAGAATAGCAATAATCAAAATTCTCCACTTCAGGGTCAATATGATGGTCGATAAGAATACGTTTAGCTGTATTCTTTTTAATAATATCAGTTAACGCCCCTAACCTTGAAAGTGCGTTAAAGTCCACATAAAAAATGATATCAGCCTCTTTAATAATTTTCTGACATAGTTTTGCATGATTTTCGTAAATTAATATTTTATCAGATTTAGGAAGCCAACGATAATAATCAGGAAACTGGTTTGGTATTACAATATTTACTTTATGCCCTAGTTTAGTAAGATAGTGGTACATTGCTAATGATGCGCCAACAGCATCGCCATCAGGGTTAGTATGAGCTGTAATAACAATATTTTTCTTCTTTTTCAAGAGAAGTTTTAGCTCATTTATTTCATTATTTGATAACATTGTGCTTAAGTTTGTAATGGCATAAAAAGTGTGCAAATATACTGTAATTAATACAAATGTATGGCTTATGAAAGCTTAAATATCTGTAATAACTTAATTTCTTACACCTATTTTAAAACACAAAACTTTAGAAACAAATGCAAGATTCCATAGCTATATACATCTGAATACATGAATATTAGGCAACTGTTGTGAATGTAGCTGCAATATAAAATAGCGTCGATTGCTATACCAATTATGCTAAATTGAAAAATAATACAGTCAATATTAAAAAAAATCTTTTTTATTAAGATAATGTATTGTACTTTTGCAGCCGTTTTTAAAAAAATATATTATCAACTTAATTATTAATTAGTTATGTCAACTAAAATTAGATTATCGCGGCATGGTAAAAAACACAATGCTTTTTATCATATCGTAGTTGCGGATGGTCGTGCACCTCGAGATGGAAGATTTATAGAAAAGATAGGCACGTATAATCCAATAGCAGACCCGGCAGTGATTACTTTAAATTTTGATAAAGCACTTGACTGGATACAAAAAGGTGCTCAACCTACTGATACGGCAAAGTCAATTTTATCCTATAAAGGGGTAATGTACAAACATCATTTATTGAAGGGTGTTAGAAAAGGTGCTTTTACCGAAGCAGAGGCAGAAACGAGATTTCAAAAATGGCTTGGCGAGAAGGAAGCAAAAATTGCTGCCAAACGCACAGGTATTGATGAGAAAGTGCGTGGTGAGCGTAAAACAAGGTTAGATGCAGAGACTAAAATTAATGAAGATAGGGCTGCAGTAATTGCAAAAAAGAAAGCCGCTGAGATTGATGCAAAAGTAAAAGCTGCGCAAGAAGTTGCTGCCGAAAAAGCTGCTGCCGAAGAGGCTGCCTTACCAAAAGAGGAAGTTGTTAAACCGGCTGCTGAAGTTGTTGCAGAAGCTCATAAGCAAGAACCTAAAGAAGAAACTAAAGCTCAAGCAAAAGATGAAACTAAAGAAGAGCCTAAAGCTGAATAATTAGTCTTTGCAAAAAAACACCAAATACTGCGTTATTCTTGTTTTTGGATCAGTCAACTACAATTCGTAAACTGCATGACTTCAAAAACTTCGAAAGCCTTGTCTTTTACGCTTTCTTATCAAAGACTTGAAAATGAAAAGTTTTCTTGCGGGTACTAATTAAGGCTCACTAACGCATTAACAAAGCCCATCATTAAAAATATAGTGATGGGCTTTTTATTTGATAATAAGTAACTTATGATGATGAGTACTTTGGCTGTTATTTTATCTAACTTTAACTTCAGTGCGCCTGTTATGCGCTCTTCCCAATTCCGAAGTATTTACATCTATAGGGTTTGATGCACCCATTCCTTTAGTATTTAATCGTTTACCATCAATACCAGCATTAATTAAATAATCACTAACTGCCTTGGCTCTAAGTAATGATAGTTTCACATTATAATCGTTACTACCAACATTATCTGTATAGCCAACAATTGTAATATCCGAACCGGGGTTTTGCTTTAGCATTGCCACAAGCTTATTTAATTCATAATATGATGCCGGCAACAATTCATATTCATCAAATTTAAAAAATATATTATTCATAACCAGATCACTACCTATAATAAAAGGTGATAACTCAAATTGCTCTTCTACAGAATTATTGTTAGTTGAATCCTTAAGATTTATATTTTCCGAGAAAAATAGATAGCCTTTTTTTGAGATATTAAAAGCATAATTTATACCCGGAAAAATAACGATTAAGAATTTGCCTGTTATCGGGTCTGAAGTTGTATTATTTACAAGTTCTTGTGTACTCAAGTTAGTTATATTAACATCAGCTTTTAAAGGTAGTTTGGTTATTTTATCAACAATAGTACCTTCAACAAACATTATTTTTTGAGGAATTATTGCAGGATAGTTTTTGAATGAATATATATCCATTCCACCATAACCTCCCGGGCGATTACTTGAAATCCAGCTTCTTGTGCCATCAATACTCACAAAGATATTTATATCGTCGAAACGTGAATTTGTTGGGAAGCCGATATTTTTTGCCAACGACCACCTGCCCAACTCATCTTTTCTGGAGACAAACAAATCGTAGCCACCAAGTCCCGGATGACCAGTAGAAGAAAAATATAGTGTACTGCCATCAGCATGAAGGAAAGGTGCCATTTCATCTTTTGGTGTGTTTATGCTATCGCCAAGATTTATTGGCGGACTCCAGGTATTATTTTTAAGTTTTACCGACATCCATATGTCGGAGCCGCCCTTACCACCTTTTCGTTTAGATGCGAAAAACAGTTTTTTACCGTCAGAAGAAATTATTGGTTGCGATTCCCAGCTATTAGTGTTAATATTTTCCCCTATATTTTTGGGATCGAGCCACACATCTCCCAGCTTTTGCGAGATATACAAATCGCAGCCACCTTCACCGCCCGGCCAATAGCAACCCGTGAAATACATGTTTCTACCATCCGTACTTAGGTTTAAACTCCCCATGTCTAAGTCGTTTTTCCATGTGATATTTACGGGATAGGGGGGATCCCACAATAAGTCGTTTTTTGTTGAGTAAAGTATTTCTTCATCATAAGCCGGGCGATCAACTTCTGAATTTGACAATTGTGTCCGTCGAGTTAGCATCATATAATTATTATCGGCATTTACATAATTAATATATTCATCGTTTTTTGTATTAACCGGAGAACCAACGTTTTTAATTGTAACAGGAACCGGATTTTGTACAAGCCGAGCTGCCACACGAGCATATAATAACCAATAGATCGTTAATACACGCATATCGTTTTGTACATTGGGCAGAGATAGGAAAAATAAATAATTATTCACTGCTTCCTGATAGTTTCCAATTTTATAATTTAAATTACCCAGCATATAATATACCATTGGAAAGAATAGTGAGTCGATGCGAATTGCTGCTTTATAAGCTGTTATAGCATTTGCATTAGATTTTAATCCGGAATAGGAATCGCCCAAAAGCAGTTGCGCTTCTATGAATCCCTTGTCGTATTTAATACTTTTATTAAGAAATGTAACAGCAGTATTATAGTTACCCAATTTATAATTTGAAGCTGCCTCATTGTAATATTTAAGTGCTTTCTTGTTGGTTGACGTTAACTTGTAAGATTGTGCCACACACATGTTTGAAACAACTACAAATGATATTATTATAAATATATATTTCATTAAAAGATTTTGTTTAGCACATTATGCAGATTTCATAAAACGATAAGTGGTTTCAATTACAAAGATACATAAATAGTCTTTGCAAGAAAACGCCAAATACTGCGTTATTATCGTTTTTGAATCAGTCAACTACAATTCGTAAACTCCTTGAATGCGAAAACTTCGAAAGCCTTGTCTTTGACGCTTTCTTATCAAAGACTTGAAAATAATGAGTCTTCTTGCAGGCACAAAATAGTATGAACAGGTTTGTACCAAAATTAGTATTTATACCATAAATTCGCAGCAGCAATTGAAGTGGCAGCTTGTTTAAATGTAGATTGATTTTTTTATTTGTAAGCTGATGCTGACGAAGAAAGCACCCACATTTCTTAGGGTCCTCTGAAAAGTGCATATAATATATTGTAAATAAAATATAGTTATTATTCTTGTTAAAAGTGCAAGGATTTTCTATTGAACTGTATAAAAGGCTTACATGAAACAACTATAACGGAAAGTACGTTTGCTGCCAAAAAAATTAATTTCCTAACTCCATAAAGGCAAATAAAATGATGTTTAGGTCTTTCCAAAGATTATAATCGCGTGCATAAAGCAGGTTTAAATGGAATATTGTATCATCGTCATGATTTTTAAACTTAGTAGAATCCATGGGGTTAAGCACGCCTTTGCGAATGGAAGGCAACTGGTACATTTGCTTAGGCATAGTGTAGTAGCCCACCCAACTTTTGTAGCCAAAAAACACCTTAAAAATATTTATAAGGAAACCTGCTTTCTTCTTTTCGAAGAAAATAATCACAGGCGATAAAGTGATGAATATCAGGCATAAAAACATGTCTAAGAGGCGTTTATTTCGACGATTTGAAATCTTGTCAACTGCATTAATATCGACGGTATATAAATCGCCGCGAGTATGAATTGAGTTGCTTCCAATAATTGACAGACTGTCTTCGGGAGCAATTTTATAATCAACTCTGGCAACCTGCCACTCGGTCATTTTATCTATAATATGCTGGTGAGTAATACTTTTTGAGCAAAAAACAACCTCATCGATATTATAAATTCGGATAATATCAACAATTTGGGTAATGCTGCCAATAAAAGTATTATCGTTATTCAAGTTTTCGCTGTTGCTAACGAGCCCTACAAAGACAGGTTTTATGTATGATTTTTTCAAAAGGTTTGCTACCCTATTGGCTTCTTCGGTATCGCCAATAACAATAAAGCGTTTATTTTCATTATTGCCGATTTGCACTCCCAGTATGTTAAGTTTATGTAAAATCAGCCTCAACAGTGGTAAAATAATAAGACCCCACAGAGTACCGAGTAATATTAGAGCGCGCGAAAATCTGAAACTCTCGGGGAGTAAAGCGTAAAGCACTAATATAATTATTGTGCCGACCAGCAGACCTATTAATGATTTTTTAATTCGCACAGGACTATCATAACCTCCTGTAAAATAGATTGATACCAGCCATATAACAATATAAGACGGAATTACATAATATAACAATGCAGTTGGATAACTACCACCTTGAGTATAAATTTGTGTTCGAGCCCAAAATTCTTTAATAATAAATAATCCTGAGAATAAAGATATACTATCAAGAAGAGGCAAAGCAAGCTTATCCCAAAGGCGCACTAATAATGCAATAAAAGCACGAAAATAAATCGCAACGTTTATAAGCAGGGAGAATAGTCTTGCATTTTTTTGAGTGAAATGTTTTTTTGCAAAAATTACCATGGCATTATAAAAAACCAACACATAATTTACGCTACCTTTTTTTGTACTTTCACCTTTATAATGAATAATGCGAGTATCCGGGTAATAATAATTTGAGTAACCTTGTTTTATAATACGATAGCTCAAATCAATGTCTTCGCCATACATAAAAAATGCCTCGTCGAGAAGTCCTACTTCGTCGAGTGCTTTCTTACGTAGCAACATAAAAGCACCAGGTAGTATTTCCACTTTGTGTATCTCGTTGTTATTCAGATGACCCAGATGATAACGTGCAAACCGCTTACTGTGTGGAAAAAGAGAGCTGAGACCAAACATTTTGTAAAATGCAGTTGCCGGTGTTGGTAAACCTCGCTTAGACTCGGGCAGAAATTTCCCTGACCCATCAAACATTTTAACACCCAACGCACCCGCATCAGGATGACTATCCATAAAAGAAATTATTTTCAAAAATGTATCGTGCTCAACAACGGTATCAGGGTTTAGAAGCAACACATACTCGCCATTCGACTTTATTATACCCTGATTATTTGCCACAGAAAATCCAACATTCTTCTTATTTATAATAAGCTTAACATCAGGATATTTTTCTTTAACCATAGCGTTAGAGCCATCAATGGAGTTGTTATCAACAACAAATACCTCGCCCGATATATTTTCCATAGCTCTTTTAACTGAACTCAGACATTGATCGAGAAAATACTCTACGTTGTAATTAACTATTATCACCGATAACTTCATAGTAGTTTTCTAATAAATTTTATGCAAATATACATTTACTCAATTACAAATGATGTTGTTTACAATTTCTTATTTTTATACACAAAAGTTT
>CAZGWS010000066.1:0-13899 GCA_964528805.1 uncultured Lentimicrobiaceae bacterium
TTTTGGTATCGTTCTTTTCAATAGATCCAAGTCTTACTTCAAGACCTGACTTTTTGGAAAAAAATGTATGTGTATATGTTCGCATATATGACTCCTCTAAAAAATTTAATTTATAAAAAAACCCCGCAAAGGCTTTAAATCGCTTATAAATTGCGAAATTATGCCTTGCGGGGCAAACATATCGAAACGACAAATAAATCACATCTGCAACTCACCGTCGCCCATTAATAAGAACTCATCAACAGTACTGATCATATCAAGATCGATACCGTCTTCGGCCAAAGCAGCCTTTAGTTCATTTTCTATTTCCTGTAATTGTGAATTTAAAAAATCTTGAACATCCATGTTGTCCTCCATGTTTTTTATTTAAACGGAAGACAATGATCCCCCTGCAGGATAAAAGTCTCCCGCATTAGGGTGGATGAATATATAATTAAATACTTGATAGAAACGTTATCTTTGCAATAATAATCGCAAAGACGATAACGTTTATAATGATTTCGTTGATGTCGATATCGTTTGCCATCTCATATCCCCATAATATCTTGAAGATATAGGAGTATGGATTTCGGTACCGCGAATGTTACACTATTTTTCCGTACGGAAATTGGTGTAACACCTAATATTTTTTGAATGGTCTTGAATTTCCTTCTTGATATTGTTATTTTTGTCATGTTTATCATGTTGTCCTCCATATTTTGATTTCCCAAAGCAGGAAGACAATGATCCCCTGCGGGATAAAAGTCTCCCGCATTGGGTGATAAATTAAACTAAGTTACTCTAAATTAACTACTGGTTTCTCTAAAATGGTATGTCGTCGTCTTCAACCGGTGGTTCGGTATTCTGGTCAACAGGCTTATTGTCGTTGGCAGAAGTGCCATTTCCGGTTGATTTTGAGCCCATGAATACGACACGCTGTGCCATTATTTCATGTTTTGAACGTTTACTGCCGTCAGACGCATCCCATGTTCTGTATCTTAATCTTCCGTCAATTAAAACATTGCTGCCTTTTTTGAGATATTGATGCACATTCTCAGCTTGTTTTCCAAAGACCGTAACATCGACAAACAAAGTATCATCGATCTTATTGCCATCCTTATTTGTATAACTGTTGTTTACAGCGATTCCCATCGTTGTAACGGTCATACCTGAAGGCAGGTTTTTTAATTCCGGGTCTCTTGTTAATCTTCCTACCAAAATTACCTTGTTGTAATCAGCCATCTCATACTCCTTATAGCAGGCATTAAATATTTAAGCCGATTTTCGGCACCTGCAAAAATAAATAAAATAATAAGTGAACTTTTCTCTTCTATGAAGTTTTTCTATGAAGTTAAGCTAAGAGGATGAAATCAGATTCATCCTCTGACTTATCGTCGAAAGCCTTCTCGGCCTTTGAGGCCGAGAAATGTCCGTGCGAAAAATCTTCTCCTATAAGAGTATTTAAAAATACTCTATAAGAGTTCTTAACTCCATATAGATATGTTCGGGAGCCCTCCCCGTCTTCGTCATGACTACCGTAGTAGTCACTTCGAAAAGCGACAATGAGCCATTGTCCCGAATTTTCTTCTTCCATCCTTTCAACTTCGTTCTGCGATACAGAACTGAAGCTGAAAGTCCTATTTCCTACCTGCAGGGTTTGTCCTGCATGAAATTCTTGCAACGTTGTAACATTTTCTCTCTTTAAAATAGCCATTTTTAGGCCTCCTTATTTTTTTTTAGATATAGAGTAGTTCCCAGCCTTTAGCTGGAACTGTAAAAATTACCTTACCGTTCGGGAGTTCTTTTTTCTCCCGATTAGGGTTGAAGAAAAGATATGTGTGATTCAGCCGGATGCAGGCTATTGCCAGCAATAGGGGAACAGGAGAAACAAAAACAGTATCGTTTATTTTTAGAATACTGTCTGCTACCTCCTCCGTTTCTTTTACATCCCAGCCTTTAGCTGGAACTAAAAGAAATTCCCATCCGTCTTTACCAAATTCCTTGTTAATGAGCATTTCCTGCTCCGGCAATAGTTTATGTTGTTCATTGATAATTACCTTTACTTTGTTGTCATTCCACTTAACTCTTCTTTTTCCGTACATTTTGTCTCCTTTAAATCCCTCACGCCTTATAGGCTTAAGCCTATTTTCGGCACGTGAGGAATAAATAAAATTTAATTTAAATAATTTAGTTGACTAATTTTTAGTTGACATAAAGTAATTTCCAGCCCTCTTTAGGGACTGTAAAAATTACCTTACCATTTGGGAGTTCTTTTTTCTCCCGATTTGGGTTGAAGAAAAGATAAGGTATATTCCCCTTATTGCATGTTATTGCCAGCAATAGGGGAACAGGAGAAACAAATACAATTTCGTTTATATCGATAATACTGTTTGCTATTTTTAGCATTTCTTTCTTGTTCCAGCCTTCAGCCGGAACTAAACGCAACTCCCAATGATTGTACCCAAATTCCTTGTTAAGCAACATAGTCTGTTCTGGGAGCAGATGATGCTGCTCGTTGATAATTACTTGTGCCTTTGTCTTATTCCAATTTATTCTTCTTCTTCTCATTTTCTTTTCTCCTTTCAATCCCTCACGCCTTATAGGTTTGAGCCGATTTTCGGCACGTGAGGAATGAATAAATAACAAACAAATTTTAATTTAGAGAAACCCCTCTTTTTCTGCACTCCTGGTGCAATCTAGTGGGGTTTATACCATCCAAAAGATATTTGTATCGGTTTAGTCCAACACAATCTTTTAGATGATATCTTTTTTGAAATCCTAACCCTCTAACAATTCTGATTGGGTCTTGTGAAAAGACGAAATCAGGATCGCTAGTAGTTCTTAACTTCCGTTTAGAGAGATCTTTTAATCCATTAACTGGATCAAGAAAATCTCCCGAAATGGGATCCCAATAAATAGCGTTAAACGTGAAATCACGCCTAACGCTGTCTGTTTTCAAATTGCCCGGTGTTGCCACCGAACTTCTGTTTAAACCTTTATCTTCACGGAATTGAGCTATTTCTATCTCAACTCCATCCCAATCAAAAGCATGAACCAGAAACTTTCTGGTTATTTTGCCATGACTGGGATAAGGAAACTCTAATAACAATTCATCATAGGGGCATGATGTTGAGATGTCCCAATCATGTGGAACGAAACCCAACAACAAGTCCCTAACACATCCACCTACAAAATAGGCCTGGTGACCTAATGATTGCAGGTGGACTATTACTTCTTTTGCCATTAAATAGTGAAATAACTCACTTAACGGCAAATAACTTACTTTGAAACAAACTTTAATCATAACTGTCTCTCCTTTTGATTTAAGTTCCAACGTTGGGAGACAGATATCCCACACGGGATAAGAATCTCCCGATGTTGGGATGAAGATTATAAAAGATATTACCTTCTTAATGCTCTACTACCGTGCGGTTTTGTTACTATTTGAGCAATAATAACGATGCTACTACATCATCCGCATTGATTGTTTTTGCACCAGCATGTCCATATAGTAGTAGGTTATGCATTATACAGTGCTTTCTTCTTTACATTTCCTTCTCCTTATATGCCGTATGCATATTTTTTTTAATAAAAATTTTTCAAACTAAGTTTTTTGACCAATTTGCGGCATGTCATTAACGAACCTCCCGCAATACCATTCCATGCGTCTTCTACGACGCATATTTTTTTTAATAATTTTCCACATCTTTCGAAATATGGAATATGGAATGATATTTGACCAAAACCTTTTATATTAAAATAAATAATGTTTCCGTAAACATCATAATTACGACATACGAAAACATTACCCATGCGACTACGATTTATACAAGCAACAGCTTGCATAACATAATGAACTTTTAACGTATATCCGTATTGTTCCGCTTTTAAAGCGTTCTTTTTATTACGGATATACCCTTTACCGGAATCACTGGCAGATTGTGTCAGTAAAACAAACTTTGCAAAATTCCTAAAAGAGGACTTTGCTTGTTTTTTCTTATACATAATTATCCTCCTTAGAATTTTCTTTATTTGATAAATGCACAGAACTGCGCAAACCTAAAAACTAATCTATAAACAAATACAGAAATCCTAATATCAATATGTAAAATGAATATACAAAATGTATAAACACAAAATAAATACAGAGATCCCCATAGTTAAAAAATAAATAAAATTTGATAAAATATCTCGCAGAATGCAAGACTATTAAAGAAATTGAAAATTGTGTGCGTGACTTTGGATTAAGTTTATCCACTTATCATTAAGTCATAGAATATTTATATTTGCGCCTTTGTTAACATATCGATAAAAACATGCCGTGCTTCGTATGACAGCTCAAATATAAATATACACATACAACTAAAAAAATAAATACCTTTGACAAAACAAACAAATCATAAAATACACATCGTAATCCGTTTTTCGACTAAATGATATAATCACTCACCCGCGTATGCTTGTAATTAACAAACAGGGACGGAACCCGGAAAGCATTCTATGATCGTTGAATTGACAAAAGTATCTGAAAAATAAGGCATTTTTGTCGTTTTAATAATTCGTTACACACGTGACTTTGGATTAAGTTTATCCACTTATCATTAAGTCATAAAATATTTATATTTGCGCCTTTGTTAACATATCGATAAAAACATGCCGTGCTTCGTATGACAGCTCAAATATAAATATACAAGTGCAATTAAACTAAAAAAATAGACAAAGATATCCTGATTAAGAATAACTGAACTTTTAAAAATCTACGCATACCGGATATACATGGGCATGGACACTACTTTCGATTATGTTGTAAGTGCGTATATCACCAACATAATTTACTCTCTGATAGCAAGAATCGACCGAGCGTTAAACAATATACAAGACTTCTTGTATATCTAAACCACTACCTTTTTCTGGCCTTCTTTCTCGCTTTCGCGAATAAGAATCTTATGCCGCGTGTACAGGGGCGTTTTATGAAGTATAGGACTCGCAATTTTACATCGTTCTAAAATTACACCTATCTCCTGGTCCAAATGATAAAGGCTATCAAATCTTTATCCCTGCTTACAATTATTACCCAAATGCCTCAAAACATAACTACGTTAGTTACTTAACCGCTGCTGATAAGGCAGAAGTATGTGTTTTGAGTTTGAAGGTAATCAAGGGAATTTCAATACTACTTATTATAGATCTTTTTGATCAGATGTCAAGGATTTTGGTGAAAGTTTTTCTATCTTTTTAACCTCAGTTCCATATGCAGTCGCCATTATCATAACATTACTTTGGTTTTTAATAATCATATTATTATTGATTTGAACATTAATAATACCGTCTGCACCATCTGATTCGGCATCTTCTATCATGCCAGTTATAGCTCTTTTAATGGCCGATTGCATAACCTTTTCATATCCGACATCATTGCCGCCCATTTTGTCTTTAATATTAGACATGAATTGATTCATTGCGCTTGTTTCTTTGATGCCCACACCGACTGCAATACCCAATAACTTACTATTTTGAACCTGATCGCTCGCTATAATAAACATACGATCCTCCTATGGATGATTGATACTTTGTTTGAATTTACTAACAGCGTTATTTACAGCATTGCTTAATCCTGATGCAGCAGGTGCAACCTGTTTACTTGTTATATCGCTGAAGTATTCGCTGAAATTTATCTTAGTGAAATCTATTTTTTGAAACTCTGTTGGTGTGAATCCACGGCAATTAGGTGATTTCGGATTGCCCCATGCGATATTTATCTGAGGTTGTGTCCTTCCCTGCTCCTGAATAATTCTTGCCAAAGGAGAAGAAAAACAACAGAATGTTTCTTTATGCTGCAAACATAAACTTAAAAATTTACTTGAACAATATGAACCCACATAGTGACATTGTCCATTTTTCCCGTCCAATTTATGCCAGCTTCTCATCTCTCCCAATAATCGTTCAGTCGGATTAGCTCTTGAAAGACCCAAGAATGATCTCTTTTTAACACAGAGATTAGTAAAAGCATCACCGATACCGGCTGTCCGGCATCTCATATCCTTGCCATTGAAAATATATATTTGTCCTATACATTGGCCTGCTGCATTAACCGTGCCATTATTCTTTTTGTCAGTTGCTCCCTGTGTTGTACCTGTATTGGTAACTGAAATTTTTCCAAACTGTCTGCACTGCGTTTGTGAGCATTCGTTGACACCGTTTACAGGATAGCATGCGTACTGATTACCGTACGGGCAGGTATTTTTGCCTGCATAGCAGAGGTTTGTAACAGGATTATACGCTCCCGATTGGCATATCGGATATGCTTCGCATAGTCGAGTATTATTGTTATATGCATATCCTGTGGGACAATTATGGTTAGAAGATGCAGCACATTGATTAACGGTTGTCGAATAACTGCTGCCCGATGGGCAAATAGGCGGTTCTCGGCATGTATTCGATGATGAATCGAATGTGTATTTTGCGGGACATAGTGCTGCTGCTGACAATTTACATTTATTTATTGTGCCGTCAAAGAATCCGTAACCGCAGACGGGCGAGCTTTGGCATACCGACCCATTAAGCGTATAACCTGATGGACAGGTATCAGTTATGGCTATTTGGCATTTATTCAGACTTGTATTTAATGATCCGCCCGATGGGCAGATGGGGTTGGCAACGCAGGCAGATATCGCCGAATCATAGCTATAGCCGGATGAACAGGATAAAGTAGGTGTAATCTGGCATTTATCGGTTGCTGTATTAAGAGATCCGCCCGATGAACATGTAGGGTTGGCTATACAAAGAGTGCCGGAAAGTGTGCCGACAGAACAGGTGTAAGGGTTAATATATGAGCAGCTATTATAGCAGGTAGAATAGTTGGAATAAGATCGTCCGTTGAGAGAACAAGTGTAATTAGTGGTGACAAACGGTACCCAAGAACCATAAGATTGATGAAGACTGTATCCATCGTCGTATTGAGCCAGCATAAATCGAATATTGCCACCGGATATTTGAATACCATCATATACGCCTAATGGATAACCATAAGATGTAAATTCCACTGTGCTTGCTCCGTTACCGTTTAATGGTACCCAAGAACCATAAGATTCATACGGACTGTATCCATTGCCTTGGGAGTATTGGGACAGCATAAATCGAATATTGCCACCGGATATTTGAATACCATCATATACGCCTGTTGGGTGAAAATTGTCGTTTTCCGAGTTCACTTCACTTGTTCCATTACCGTTTAATGGTACCCAAGAACCATAAGATTGATGCGGACTGTATATGTTGTTGTGTATGTTGTATACGATATTCATAAATCGAATACTGCCACCGGATATTTGAATACCATTATATATGCCCATTGGATCACCAAGAAAAGAGATAAGTTCCACTTTGCTTGTTCCGTTGCCGCTGTAACTGGTTGAAGCATTACAACTTCCATGCCCGCTTCCACCACCTGATGCCGCCTTTTCGCACCTATTTCTCGATCCATTGTAAGTCATACCGCTTGGACAAGCAGGCGTTTTCTGGCAGATCGATCCGTTTAGCGTATAACCTGACGGACAGCTTGTTATAACCGATTTAATACACTTCTTGGCAGTTGCGGAATAGTTGCTGCCTGCAGGACATGAAAGTGCCTGTACGCATAAATTATTAGTGCTGTCATAAGTATATCCCGATGGGCAATTGTAAGTTACATCAGCTTCGCATTTATCGGTTGTCGGATTATAAACTCCGCCATTTAAACAAGAAACAGATTTAGTACATGCTTTGAGTGTCGAATTATAACTATAACCGGATGGACAAGATGAACTGCTTATCACTATTTCGCATTTATCAGTTGACGGATTAAGACTGCCGCCATTAGCACAAACAGGTGTTGCAAGACATTTATCGAGCGTTGAATCGTAGTTATAACCTGTAGGACAAGATGGATTGGTATTTGTTGATTCACATTTATCGGTTGTCGTATTTAATGATCCGCCTGGCGGACAAATAGGATTACTGTTAGTATCGGTGCATGTCGTTTCGTCTAACGGACACAAGTAACTGCTGGTTGGCGGATCGGTAAAAGTGCATTTAGTGATTTCTCCCTGGTCAAGGGTGCCGTTGTTATTAAGATCAACAGCGCAAACCATATCGGTGGGTTGAAACGGAAAACTTGAATTAGGAGTATCAGCAGTGCCGGCAGGTAATACTGCGCTATTTAAAAGAAAATTATACTTGCCTGATTTAGGTTTTAAATCATTACCGCATTGCCAATATTGATTGGGAAAAGATTTGCTGTCTGTACAAGTCTTTTCATTATTTATATCTATTAGACCGCTGTTGTCTAAAGCATAAAAATAGCTTCCATAATGACTTTTAAGACTATCTTTTGTTGTCTGGTCCAAGGATGAATAAGCCAATATAGAATAGTTGTAACCATTTGCGCTCAAACTGCTGTTCACATCCGATTTCTGAGAAAAAGTAAATGTTTCTTTTGTTATAGCATACGAATGTGAACTACTGTTAAAGTCACCTGCAGGTGTAACTATTAAACTTGAGGCATAGGTATTTACTGCAAATAATAAAAATATAAATATTGTTTTGATTACTGACTGCATATCAAATCATGCGCAGCTTCATCTGCTGTTGTTAAAGCTGAAATAGCTCTTGCGCTGCCGTCTATGCAGCCGCAATCTTGTTTTAATGTGTATCCCGACGGAACAGGACATGTGTATGCCGATTGAGGATCAGTCCTTTCGCAAGTAAGATATTTCGTCTTGGTAGTCTGCGTGCCGTTTACAGGATTTCCCCGATTTGGAACGACAGTATCCTTTTTATTGTTATCGATAACTATGCAGGCCGGAATACAGTCATTTTTTTTAAACCCACTTAAATCAATATTTATATTGTTACTTGAATGCCCCTGTAAGGTATCTGCATAGTGAAGCTGCGAGCCTCTGTAACTTGTTCCGGTATTAACCGTTCTTGCCCGTGTTACATCCGGAGCCGCTGCCTTTTTTGATGAGCATGTATATGTTTTTTTTACGGTCCAGTAAACATCCGTTCCTGCCGTTAAAACACCTGATGATGTTCCCGTATAATTGATAGTAGAACCGTTACTGCAAAAGTTCCAGCTTCCGCCTGTAAAACTATCCGATTGTGTTATACAGCTTGGAAATACAGGTACACCTGCAGGTGAATAATTAGAGACGGTAGTTAAACAGTTAGTGCCGTTGTAGTCGCATACTTCTTCTTTTTCTAATCTACAATCAGGTTGCGGATCACAGCTGTTTACAGTGGTAATATGAGCAACGGCATAAATAACATAATTACCGTTATTTATATAAATTCTTTTATCTCTATAATTAGCCTCATCTTTTCCATGTTTCTTATGGCATGATCCTGTATATATTCGCTCAAAACCTTTATATACTGAGCAGGCAGGTTGTGTTGTTACTTGAGCGGGTGAACCTGTCATTGAACAATTTCCGGACGCACAATAAGAATTACAATCGTATCTGGATCTGTACTGACCACCTATTGTATAGCTGTATTGATTTTGATTGAAATATGTGCATTTCAGTATATTTCCTACTATCGGCAACGCATTGCATTGAGGAGCTACAGTACATGGTTTGGATGTTAATGTATTAATTCTGCCATGATTGAATATTAATCTTCTTTTTATTGAACATGTATATGTATTGACAGGGTTTTGTTTCATGTAGTTACTACCGGCCAATTGGCTGTAATAACTATTCGGATCCTGCGATTGATTAAATACTTCGGCATCGGCACCCGATATTTGTCCTGACTGATAATCCTGTTTTAATTGATTAGGAGATTTACCGTTATATGAATTATTACTGTTTGATGCGGCAGAACAATTTGCGGTATCGGCACCGTAATATCCGAGAGACATGGATGTTTGATCTAATTTAGATCTCGTTACGGCAATATTTTCTTCACCTGAAAGATGATCAATCAAGCCGCCGCCCAATGTTGTCATAATATTATCGAAGTCATTCCAAAAGATATTGCCAACACTCTTATTAATAGCAAAACAATTACCCAGCGATGATATGCCGGTTTGCTGAACATAATGAATCATTTTATCGGTTGTTAGTTCGCAGGTTGGGATAGGGCAGGAGCTTTCACATTGTTTCAAAGAAGAATATGTTTTTCCATTAGTGCTGCATTTATTCAGAGTGCTGCATTTTTGCATAATATGAGTTTTACATTCTCTTAAACTGTTATATGTAATGCCGTTACCTGTATTTTTATGCCTGATTCCCCATGTATAATATTTACAATTATGCCATGTTCCCGAATCACAGCTGACAAATCCATTTGTACATACTCCCGATATCGGCGGGGTAGTTATGGAATCCGTGAAACTGCCTGTTAATCCTGTGTCCGCTCTTATGTATGCGGTAACATCGCCTGTGGCTGAGGGCTCGGCAAATATATTCAGGAATTGTTTTGAACTTGGGCATATCAATTTAGTGTTTGCTTCTATCGGACTGCAAGTGCCGTTAGCGCAATCACTGTTGCAATCGGATAAACTTGTATAGATATTACCAATGTGAACGGTGCAATGATAAGATGCGCCAGTTGGTTTCATGAGTGTATCGGTAGTCAGCGGTTTGCTATAGTTATTATTTAAATATGATGGATTTCTCAGACTATTTGCCAATGATTTACTGAGATACGCTTCCGATTTAGCCTGCGATATGCCGGTAGGATCCTTAGGCACATTTACCTCGGTATTATTACCGGACCTAACTGTTTGAGTAACCGGAGGAGAAGAATATGTCTGCATAGTTGAATCAACAGATGGCGATTGATATGTTTGTATAGTAGTGCTTAGACCGCCAGCTGCGGCATTATTTGCAAATAAAACTAAAGTAACGATTAAAAACAGCTTCAGCATTTTAGAAAATGCAGCAATTAATTTTATCATATATCGTCCACACAAAATTACTGTTGTGATCAGGTATCGGTAGGTTTTGTAATGAATCCCACATTAAACCGGTTCTGCCGAGCGGAAACCGTAACGGATAACCTACCGGATATACCGGAAAAATATTATACTGGCTTTTACGCATAATAGGCATCGGATAAACTCCGCACAAACCGGCTGAACCTATAGATCCCCAGAGCAGCAGCTCACGATGCATTTTGAACAGCAATCTATCCACAATAGCAGCATTAGCCTGCGTATAATCCTCATTGCGGACATGCCCGGTTAACGGATATGCGCTGCCCCAGCTGCCATCGCACCAAAACAAAGGATCAAGCGAAAATCCTGTTGTTGCCGCAACACTATCGGCAGCACAGGCAATTTGCGTTACGGGATTACCAAAGAGGATTGCTTCAGGATTGATAATTAACGAGAGGGCGTCATTCTGCCATAATGGATCGATTTCGGTAAGGTAGCCGATATCTAATCCTGTTTCATTCTGCAGACAGATAACATCGGTTAATAGATTTAGTATCGCAAAAGTCGGATATTTAATATAATGAGCTTGCATAGTGGCTCTGTGATTTTGTTTGCCTCCTTTTGTTTTATGTTCACCGCCGGCTCCAAGCCCGAGTAAATCTATAGGAATCTGCATACCGAGACTCGGACTGCAAAAAGGCGAATGAACCGTTTCTACCATTGCAATAGGCAACCAGAAACCAAGTTTGAGTCCAATTTGAGGAATAGGACCCTTGAAACAGACACATACAGGCGAACCGCCTATTGGAATATCCGATAAACCCGACGGTCCGGGTACTATCGGTACGCCGCCGAGTGTTATAGGAAATACATTATACAATGTTGCTAATGATTTCATAAAAATACTGATTGCCGATGCGGGACTTGCTCCACAGCCCGATACCGGACTTGCGCTGCTTATGCGGGGTTGATAAACAGTCAAAAATATAATCATTAAGCATAAGGATAATAATTTTTTCATTATTTTCTCTCTCCTGCAAGATTAAGAGCAATTACATTTACACGCATAAATAATGGATGCTTCTTGCTTCGATAGACAATGCTTATCGTATTTTTCAGATGCAGTCGTTTTGCAACATGCCTTGTTAATTCAAAAACAGCCATCTTTGTTTGTTTTTCAAAATGCCTGATATTGGAAAACTTACTTTTTACAGTCAGCAGCATAGTATTTAACTTGTATAAATAATGCTTTTTTATATATGATCGCTCTGCCCTATTATTTATATTAAATATTATCAGAGTAGGAATTATTTTGCCCAAAGGCATATACGCCAGCGGATTGAATTTAAAACCCTTCGGATAAAGTATCCCGATAACTTTTCCCTGCCTGTTTACTCTCGGTATATTAAACGTTAAGGTGTATGTCATATCTACAAGATAACTCTCCGATTTATCAGCCGGCGGCAGATAGGCAGCTCCTTTGGGCTCATAGCCGCTTAGCTGTTTTTTGAATTTCTTCTGCAATGCAGCGACATTAATCTGCTTAGCCCGCTGCTTGATTTCAGAAAGCATATCCTGTTCCGCAATCGGATAAGTTCTTCCGGCCATTTGAGTTTTAACGGCAGTTAATGCAAAAGCATTGGGCATACCTGATAAAAGCATAAAGATCATTGCAATTACAAACATAGAACTATATTTTTCTCTTGAATGTTTTAGGTGGATGCAAATAAGACTTGTAGTATCTATCAACTGTTTTTTTATTTACTTCAATATCATTATTTTCCATCTCAATCTCAATTTCCTCATTAGTCCCATCTTTCAATGTTTTGTCGGATTTTGTTTGCTTACTCTTTCTTTTAAACTGCATAGACTCTCCTTAAAAAATTTTATACGCTCTGCCTGTAATGGATTTGCTATCTACAAATCCCCAATATCTACTGTCATAACTGTTTGCTGCTGTGCCTATGGCAAACAGTTTGTTTTTAGGAACAACCTGATTAAAAACAATATGCTCAGGGCATTTTGGTGTAACTTTGGTTTTAGTGCATGCTTTACCGAGATAATGTTTTCCTTGTTTATTGATACAATAATATTTTAATCCGCGAGTAATGATTTGTTCTCCCTGCATACATCCCACGAATTTAATAAACCTTGTGTTTTTATGAAAAATTTTGTTACCCTTGAATAAGAAAGTAACGTAATCATTATCTTTGAGCTTATGCAGACCTTTGATATATTCGACATAAAATAGCTTACCCTTGATACAGGTATCCGTATTTATGCTGATACGTCCGATTGTTCTGGTATATGCAACTCCTGCTATAACCGATATTAACAATGAAACTATAACCGTATATTTACCGTAAAACTTCATTGGTAATGTCCTTCACCTTATCGCTGTTAACAAATATTCCTTTGATCACTACATAGCCGGCTTTGTTGTATTTGTTTAATCGCTTTTGTATCAGCAGCATATACCGATTTATTGCATCCTTTATTTGTGCGTTGGACAGTTTTTGAGATAAAAGGGTTTTTGATTCATTTTGCAAAGCTTTACTCACATCAAACTGGTAGAATTTTGGGTAAGGATTTATATAATTATTAGTTGCCGTTACAATTCCACCGCCTATAATTCCGAATATCAAACTGATAATAATCGTACGTGCCGATTTCATATTTCACCTTCTTTTCTTGCTTTGACACATTGTTTAACGGCCTGGTCAAGATTTTGATATTGCTTGAACTGCTTGTCTCTATATGCCACTTCCTTTGCATCTGTCGTGTATAACCAGTAAAAATATGGAGGCAGCAGCAATCTGCCGATGCCCCGTCCGAAAGCCGCACTTGTAATGAATATCTCGCTGTACTGCCCTTTAGCCGTTCTCAATGTATTCTTTAGGGTATCCTTCTCATACTCGCTCAAATTCATTAATTTATCAGCCTTGGCTTTATCCCATTCTTCAGGCTGCTGCCAAAATGTTAAAAGATAGTCGCTGTTG
>CAZGWS010000067.1:0-10684 GCA_964528805.1 uncultured Lentimicrobiaceae bacterium
GTCATCAGATACTACAAAAAAAGATTCCCTAAAAGAAAACGAAAGAAGAATCTCTGATTACAGCAGAAGAATAAGATACAGACTTAACTACAGTTTGCTTGACAATAAACGCGAATGGGAATTTTTATATAGCACAGGTAAATACAAGTACACACTCGTAGGCGGCATAAAAGTTAACGGTGAAGATGTTTATATAATCGACTTTAAGCCTGACAATAGCGGAAACTTTATTGGCAGGATGTATATTTCGATGAAGACATATGCCTTAATAAGAGCTGATTACGAATATGCTCCTGATAAAGCCGGTATTGATTTCCATCTTTTTGGTGTTGGATACTCCGAGAATATTTTTAGCGGCTCTATTTATTTTGAAAGGAAAGATAGTAGCTACAGCCTTAAATATTTCTCACAAAAGGTTGGCTCGTACGCTACATTTAACAGGAGTTTAGCTCTGCTAAAAAAGAGAAAGAGATTTCTATTTGATAAAACACTTAATGAAATTAAGGTTGGCGTTGATTTTGCATTGGACTCCAAAATATCTATAGAGGTACTAGTTCTTAATAGCGAGAAAATTTCGGATAAACAATTTGCTGACTTTAAGCAAAAGCAAAAAATGGAGATAATTTACGTTGATCAGTTTAACGATAAATTATGGCAGGATTATTCAATTATTGAACCTACTAAAAAAATGAGAGATTACAAAAAGCAGAAAATTAATTATACTGAGTAATGGTAATTACATTATTGTATTTTTGCCACTTAAATATACAATAAAATGAACATCCCATCATTTTCCATTAATAATTTGCGGCAATTAGAGGCCGAGTCGATTCACATAATACGTGAGGTGGCAGCAGAGTTTGAAAACCCTGTTATGCTTTATTCCATTGGCAAGGATTCCTCCGTTATGCTGAGGCTTGCCGAGAAGGCATTCTATCCCGGTAAGGTGCCTTTTCCACTAATGCATATTGATTCAAAGTGGAAATTTAAAGAGATGATAAATTTTAGGGAAAACTACACGAAAGAAAAGGGGTGGGATTTAATTGTTCATTACAATAAAGAAGGCTTTGAAAAAGGGGTTGGTCCATATACACATGGCAGCAAAGTACATACCGACATTATGAAAACACAGGCTTTACTTGCCGGACTCGATAAATACAAGTTTGATGCTGCTTTTGGAGGTGCCCGTAGGGATGAAGAGAAATCAAGAGCTAAAGAACGTATTTACTCTTTTCGAGATAAATTTCATCAATGGGATCCCAAAAATCAACGTCCTGAACTTTGGAACATCTATAATTCAAAAGTACACAAGGGAGAATCTATAAGGGTTTTCCCAATTTCTAACTGGACAGAACTCGACATATGGCAGTATATAAGATTAGAAAATATTCCAATTGTTCCTCTGTATTTTGCAAAAAAACGTCCAATTGTTGAAGTTGACGGTAGTCTTATACTTGTTGATGACGACAGAATGCCAAAAATGTTGCGTGATAAAGCTAAAATGAGAATGGTAAGATTTAGAACTCTTGGTTGTTATCCCTTAACAGGAGCCATTGAATCAGAGGCAGATACAATTGAAAAGGTTGTTGAAGAGATGATGACAGTTACAGTAAGTGAAAGAACAACACGTGTAATTGACTTCGATCAGGAAGCAAGTATGGAACAGAAAAAAAGAGAGGGGTACTTTTAGCTTGTGATAATCTAATTACTATCTTTACGCCAATGTTACATTAAATTAATCATCTAAAAAAACTATCATGAAAAACATTATCCCTATTATCTTGTTTGCATCATTTCTTTTTTTTCAACCCGGATGTAAAAACGCTATTGATGATGGTATTGATTGTACACTTCAATCTACATTATTATCAGTTACAGACGTTGCTGATACAACTAATTCAAAACTAATTCATTTTGAATTTATAAACGGCGATACCGGAGGCAGCTTTACCCTTGACCCCAATATTGAATGGAACTTTGGTGATGGTAATACAGTAACATCAACAAACCTTAGCATCGACCATATTTATAATAATACAGGTAGTTATAAGGTAACAGCAACATATACGCTACGAAAAGGCAGTTCAAGTTGCAGCGGTCCTAAAGACAAAAATATAACGGTTAATTAGCGCATTAAAATTAATTTTCTTTATTTCAATAAAATAAATCTAACCGTATTTTACAAGCCTTCTTAGCTCAGTTGGTAGAGCAGCTCACTCGTAATGAGCAGGTCGCGGGTTCGAGTCCCGTGGAAGGCTCTGTTTTTTTATTAAGCAACCCAAACTACGGGTTATATTTGAATCAGGAGTTTTTTATTGAGATAAAACATCTTATTTCAAGGCGTCAGTTAATAATGAAAGTTGAGTAAAAGGATACTAATACAGGATCTTCTACACAAAGATCAATCAAGAAAAATTATTAAAAACTAAATCCATATAAAAACTCAAAATTGGTTAGTTTATCGTTAAACCGATATGTGCCACGGACTCCAAGTCTGATATTTGGAAGAAGACTCAGAAATTTCCAATCGCTGTAAAGCTCAACACCTGCCGAACTATAAAATGCCGAATTATTTTTACTGTCTGTTCCTGTAAGGTAATCGTAAAACACATGAGCGGTAATCCTCTTTAAATATGCAACTGCTTGTAAATCAATATCAGGATAAAGTAATGGCAAAGCGTACTCGGCTTTAATGCTATACATCTTTTTCAAGCTAATTCCGGTATAACCACGCGGTGTACTTATAACATTACCATAGCTGTAATTACCATTTTGTAAATATTGGTATGCTGCATAAATCCTAATTCCTTGATGTGCAACTATTCCCGGAAGAAAATACTTTGAAGTTACTCCATAAACAGTACTCACAGAACTTGAAAAAGGTGTATTTTTAAAGATCGTGCTTAGGCTTATCCCCCATTTTGGATATATATCTCTTAACGAACGTTTTAGCTGGCTATATCCGGATAAGCTGTATGTAAACGATGTAATGCTGTTTTCGTTAAATTTTACAGAAGCATCATTAACAATGTTTAGAAATTTTTGTGATACTCCTACGTATGGTGTAATTCCTGTAGCCCACTTACTGTGCGTAAAGTTAAGGGGTAGTGAGAATCCAAGCGTTAAGTTTGTTTCCATCCATTTTAGCTCATGCAAAATATGATTAGTATCTGAATAATTACTTCGGCGCAAGCCATAATCAGCCGAAATGCTTATTTTAGGATACCATCCGGCATACTCAAAACTCAGTTTTGTCTTACCTGTCATTTCATTAGGGTCGTAGTAATATCCCAGCGTGCCATAGGCAGTACTTAATATGTTTTGGGTAAGAATAGAAACTCCGGGTGTAAAATTATAATTGTTTAAATCAACAGCAGTAACTCCCCAGCTGTGGATATTAAATATGTGTCCTGTGCGACTATATTTTTTTTCAGGATATTGCTTCTTTGGAATTGTCTCTTTGTCTAATATAAAATTATTTTCAGGGACGAGTTTATCAATTAAATAGTCAGCTTTAAGATTTTCAAGAGTAACTTTTTTATAATTATTTTCAATCAACGCCATGTTAGCAATGCGGTATCCATTTGCAGTATATGTTGAAAAAAACAGCTTGTTTCCATCACTCTTTAACGTAACATCTGAAGCTCCAAACCTGACGTTTGTAAGTTTATAAGTTTCTTTATCAGATAGCTTAATCATGTATAAATCGCTGGTACCCATATACGTTCCAATGTAAACGATGTAATTATCTTTCATAGCCGGTTGACTGATATCGACAAAGCTGTTAGGTAACACAAGCTCATATTTCCAAGTTGTAGTATTTATTAGTATTATCGACTTACCCTTGTCGCCCAGTACGGTTGCTACAATATATTGATCATCATTCGACCATCTCGGAGTCATAAAAAACAAATTATCGGGTGTGCTAAAACTTTTAAGCATGGCACCGGTTTCTACATCAAATACCTTAATTGAGTAGGTACTACTCTCGCTAACATCTACTGCAACAATCTGCAATGAATTGTTTGACAATGATGGTGCAAACAGCCGGCTTTTTTTTGTAAGCTGATTAAGCTTTTTTGATTTATAGTTGTAAATTTTAATAACCGAGTAAGTGCGATTTGTCCAACGGGGATCATAAGTCTTTTCGTTCCAGCATATCAGGCTGTCGTTTGCCGATAACGATTCGTTAAAGTCGAATCCCGGTGTAAAAAGTATCTTTTCGGTACCGTTGGGGTTTACTTTTACAAATTGGTTAACGTTGTTGATGCCACTTTTTTCAACAATAATACTACCATCGCTAAGTGGATTAGGGAATCGGTAATTTGTAAAATATTTATCCTTTTCAGGGATAATATATAAAGACAGTTTTTTAGTAGAATCAATTATTGCCCACTGCAACTTAAGTGATTTTAACACATTTTTATAATAGTTTACTTTTCCGATTCCTGCAATATCTTTTATTGATTTTGTAAAAGGAAACAACATCAGAGGTTGCCGTGCAACTTTGTTTAAGGTGCTGTTCCACAAAACAGGTCCATACTGCGCAAAGCCATTTAGCACCAGCTGATAACCAAGTGTATAATGGTCGGGTACGTAATTACGAAATGAGCCATAGAGTGCTTTATCGTATGCATATATCTTTTTGTCAAGTACTTGGGCTTTTAGATCCATAGTAAAATTAGGCGAACGACCTCTGCCGCTTTCGCTGAAAATAGTTTCGCTAAAAACAGCATCTCCTTCAATAAACCACATTGGTAAAAACACACCGAGGATCGCTCCAATTGCCTGATCGCCAAATAAATAATATAGAACATTTGTTGTCCCCTGATGTAATTTCTGCATTTGAACCACATGCCTGTACTCATGTAATGTAAGTTGCCTTTGCCATGTTTGGGCATAGCTTATCTGATCAGGCATTTCAAAAAAATCGGCATGCATTGGCGTTGGCGATACCATTGCATTTGAAACAACAGTACGATTATGAAGTACTATTTTTACTTTCTTGTTTTTATGCAAATACGGTAAACTAATGCTGGGTCGCGACAGTTCGAGCAGGTTAATATATTCTTGCGCTTTATAATCGTAGCCGGATGGGAATATAATATTGAAATATGGAGAATTAATTTGCCTCCACTTAATAGAAGCGGGATCTTGCCCTACAATATAATATTGAGCAAAAGTACTTGTCGGAAAAGATACTATCACAAACAGGATAACAAAGGGAGTTATTTTTTTAAAAAACTTCATAGTCCAAAAATAGGATATTTATTGCATTACCTTAAATTAGTTTTATAAATTGGGTATCTTGCAAGCTTTAAGCGTGGACGCTTTAAGCAGTTGGGACTTCAAGCGTGGACGCTTTAAACTGGGATCCCTGTCTTTTCAGGTTGATTAAAACCTGAAAAGTCGAAAAAACTTTTTCAACCTTTCTTATTGCCATCGAGCCGGCTTACCATAGTTTATGAAGCTTGTACGAACTGAGAACGAGCTGCAAGCTCGCATAAACGGTGGTTGTGTTTGTATGATTAAATGCGGCAGGGATTGCAATGTTAGCTTGTTGCAGTGGCTGCCGGATTTTTTGTTAGTAAACGTAGGCTGACGTGAGGAAGCCCACGGATTACTTACAAAAAACAGCAGGCACAAAACAACTATAAATGTAAAGCCCGTGGTCCGCCCAAAAAAAAAGTACCTTTACACTTGAAAAATGCTCATTTTTGCATAAAAATAATTTCCTATGGCTATATTAAATATTATTAAAAATGACCCATGGCTTAAACCATTTGGTGTTGTTATTCAACATAGGTTTAATAAAGCCAAATTGAAATTAGAGAACATAAAAAACGGGAAATTGAGATTGGCTGATGCTGTTAACGGACATCTATATTATGGTTTGCATTGCAGGAGTTCGTCTTGGGTAATACGTGAATGGGCACCAAATGCAAAATCAATATATCTGATTGGTGATTTTTGTGGTTGGAAGCCAAGCGACGAATTCAGTTTTGAAAAGTTGGACAATGGCAACTGGGAGTGTGTAGTGCCACTTAATGTGCTTAAACATGGCATGTTATACAAATTGCTTGTTAGCTGGGGCGAGGGGTCGCATGAGCGAATACCGGCATATTGCAGGCGTGTTGTACAGGATAAGAAAACCAAAATATTTTCGGCACAGGTATGGTTTCCCTCAACAGCATACCGATGGAAGCATAAAGTTCTGCCAAAAGTGGAATATCCGCTAATTTACGAGGCTCACATAGGTATGGCAACCGGAGAAAAAAAGGTGGGTACTTATATGGAATTTAAGAAAAATGTGCTGCATAGAATTGCTGCATTGGGATACAACACCATTCAGCTAATGGCTGTTCAGGAGCATCCGTATTATGGATCGTTTGGCTATCAGGTTAGTAATTATTTTGCGCCTTCATCTCGTTTTGGCACGCCCGAAGAGCTGAAAGAACTTATTGATGAAGCACATGGACTAAACATTGCGGTAATATTGGATATTGTTCATTCGCACGCCGTAAAAAATGAGGCTGAAGGATTGGCAAAGTTTGATGGCACTGATTATCAGTATTTTCATGAGGGAGTTAAAGGCGATCACCCTGTATGGGATTCGCGGTGTTTTAATTACGGTAAAGATGACGTAATTAATTTTTTACTTTCAAATTGTAAATATTGGCTCGAAGAATTTAAATTTGACGGCTTTCGATTTGACGGCGTTACAAGTATGATATATTTACATCATGGTTTAGGTATCGACTTTGTTAATTACAATATGTATTTTAATAGTGAACAAGATGAAGATGCCCTTACCTATCTTACTTTGGCAAATATACTTACGCATGAAGTTAATCCAAATGCCAATACAATAGCCGAAGATGTTAGCGGAATGCCCGGCATTGCTTCACCGTTTAAAGAGGGAGGTATTGGCTTTGATTTTCGTATGTCGATGGGCGTTGCTGATTATTGGATAAAGGTGATAAAAGAGAAAAAAGATGAAGAATGGCAAGTGGGAGAACTTTACCACCAACTCACTAACAAGCGTGCTGATGAGCGCACAATAAGCTATGCCGAGAGCCATGATCAGGCTATGGTTGGCGACAAGACTATTATTTTTAGACTTATTGACAAATACATGTACACATCGATGCAAAATACTGATGAAAACCTTGTGGTTGACAGGGGCATTGCATTGCATAAAATGATACGCTTGGTAACAATTGCTACTGCAGGCGATGGCTACCTTAATTTTATGGGTAACGAGTTTGGGCATCCTGAGTGGATTGACTTCCCGCGTGTGGGGAATAACTGGAGTTACAGTTATGCGCGACGACAATGGAAACTGTCTGACAATAAGATGTTGAAATATTACTCGCTGAATGAGTTCGACAAGGCAATGATTCACCTGATTAAAGAGGAAAATACATTAGCATTTAAGCCTGTTAGTTTGCTCGAAAATACTCCTGATGAGGTGCTTATCTTCAGAAGAGGAAGACTGCTTTTTGTTTTTAACTTCAACCCTATTACGTCGTTTACCAATTATGGAACCATGACTGACGCCGGCAGCTACAAAGTGGTGCTAAATACAGATAATGTTGACTTTGGTGGTATTAATAGAAATGATGACACACAGATTCATATAACACAGTTTGAAAATGGTAATAATTGGCTTAAATTATATTTACCAAGCAGAACGGGGATAGTGTTGAAAATACTATAATAGAAGCGTTTAACGATGTTCATATTGCTCAAGTTGTAACTTAACTAAGATTGGGGAAATACAAACCTGGTTTACTTTTTAATTTTCAAACAGCAATTTTCAAAGATGAAACTATTAAGAGTGATAAATTGATACTAACACATCAAACATAATATATAGCCTTGCAGCAGGTGTAGATCACTTGAAATGAGTATAGTTGTATTTTCGGGTTTAATAATTTTTATTAATTTTGGGGCATGATTGTTAATGTAATTACATTGTTTGAGCATCCTATCCTTGCCGGGTTATTTAAAAATATAAAGAAAAGAGATTCTTTTTAACCACATAGCCAGCATAATAATTAGTGCAAATTATTATACTATTTAGTATTTGTAATTATCTGGTCATGCGTATTTTATAATAAAATAACTTTTCAACAAAAAAACATCATAAAAATGAAATTACCTTTTGCAGAATCATATAGAATAAAAATGGTGGAGCCTCTCCGCCGCAGCACACGTCAAGAGCGTGAAGCTTGGATAAAAGATGCCAATTATAATTTGTTTAACCTACATAGCGGTCATGTATTTGTAGATTTACTAACCGACTCAGGAACAGGTGCCATGAGTGATGGACAGTGGTCGGAGATGATGCTTGGTGATGAGAGCTATGCCGGCTCAACTTCATTTTATAAGCTAAAAAATGCAATAAAAGACATTACCGGATTTGACTATTATTTACCAACACACCAAGGCAGGGCTGCAGAAAATGTACTATTTTCAACTTTAGTTAAAGAGGGCAACATAGTTCCCGGCAACTCGCACTTCGATACTACAAAAGCCCATATTGAGTTCCGCAAAGCGCAAGCCGTTGATTGTACAATTGATGAAGCTTTCGACACAACACTCGACCATCCTTTTAAGGGAAATGTGAATCTTAAAAAATTAGAGGATGTATTAAAAAGCAATCCAAAAGAAAAAATTCCTTTGATAGTTATCACTATAACTTGTAACTCATCAGGTGGCCAGCCGGTATCGATGAAGAATATGCGTGAAGTATCATTACTTGCATCAAAATACGGAATACCGGTTTATTACGACTCTGCCAGATTTGCAGAAAATGCTTATTTTATAAAAGTTAGAGAGAAAGAGTATGCTGATGTAAGTATCCGTAACATTGTTAGAGAAATGTTCTCGTATGCCGATGGCATGACGATGAGCAGTAAAAAGGATGCTATTGTTAACATGGGAGGATTTATTGGTTTCAAGCACAAAGATGTTTATGATAAAGCGAGTGTTTTTAATATACTATTTGAAGGCTTTATTACTTACGGAGGCATGTCGGGAAGAGATATGAATGCTCTTGCCAAAGGACTTTATGAAGGAACTGAATTTGAATATCTTGAAACACGAATTAAGCAAGTAGAGTTTCTTGGCAATTTGCTAAAAGATGCCGGTGTACCAATTCAATATCCAATTGGAGGTCATGCGATATTTATAGATGCAAAAAGATTTTTACCCAATCTTCCAAAAGAAGAATATGTTGCTCAAACACTTGCCGTGGAGCTGTATGTTGAGGGTGGCGTTCGCGGAGTTGAAATAGGAAGTATTTTAGCTGACAGAGATCCCGAAACAGGCTTAAATCGTTATCCCGATTTGGAACTGATGCGCCTTGCAGTACCAAGACGTACATACACAAACGATCATATGAGATATGTTGCTGCTGCTTTAATTAATGTTTATGAAAGAAGAGACAAAGTAACAAAAGGACTTAGGATTATTAAAGAGGCTCCAATTTTAAGGCATTTTACAGTAGAACTTGACAGGATTTAAAAACTTATATATTTCAGGAGATATGTAGCACATAGTAAAAATGAATGCAGATAAAAAAAATAACAGATATCGGAGATTGTATAAGCAAATAAGCAATCTAATTGAAAAGAGCAGCAATAACAGCCTGTCGAACATGGCTACAATTCTCGCTATACTCCATCATAAAATGGATTATTTTTTTTGGACCGGTTTCTATCTGTTACACGATGATAAATTGCAAGTTGGCCCGTATCAAGGTTCGCTTGCATGTATAAATCTTGCCAAAGACACAGGTGTTTGTTGGGCAGTAATAAACAATGCAAATACTATTATTGTTCCAAATGTTTGTGAATTTCCGGGGCATATAGCATGTGATTCTCGCTCATTGTCAGAGATTGCAATTCCTGTTAAAAACGAGCAAAATAAGATTATTGGTGTAATGGACATCGACAGTGGTGAGATAGATAGCTTTGATGATGTTGATGTACAATGGCTTGAAAAGATTGTTGCATTAATTTAAGTTTGCTGATTTCTAATAAATGCAACTGGCTTTGTTAATCTCAATCTACAAGGCAGTACTATTGCATTTTGTTGACACGAATTATGGATGATTTAGTTTGGTAAATTTGTGTAACGTACTGTGCGGCAGGGATTGATACGGTAGCTTATTACAATGCCATTGTAGTTTTTGTTAGCAAAAGGAGGCTGACAGAGGAAGCCCCGGGATTGCTTACAAAAACACAAGTGGCATGAAATAACTACAAGTATAAAGACCGTTAAGCCGCCCAAATAATAAACACCATCACCGCAATAATCTGAAACTTTAATTATATTTGCAGCTACTTGAAAAATGATTAAATATGACACAGGTTCAAAAGGTATATAAGCCCAAAAATCACATTCGAATAGTTACGGCGGCAGCGTTATTTGACGGGCATGATGCGGCAATAAATGTAATGCGAAGAGTTATTCAGGCTACCGGCGCAGAGGTTATTCACTTGGGACACAACCGCTCCGTACACGAAATAGTAGTTACTGCTATTCAAGAAGATGCTCAGGCAATTGCTTTGACTTCGTACCAGGGTGGTCATATTGAATTTTTTAAATATATGCATGATATGCTTGCCGAAAAGGGTTGTGGGCATATTAAAATATTTGGCGGCGGCGGCGGTGT